>JANXMD010000518.1 GCA_025354845.1 Verrucomicrobiota bacterium
ATCGCAGAAGACCCGCCCGAAATTGGTTCCGAAAGTCACCGCGTCGTCTTTGGAGGGAACGATATATCGAAGGTTCAGAATGCTGGTTGAGCGAAACTGTTGGATGTCCCAAAAACGCAGGCTGTTTGACGGAAGCCCCGAAGCCTTTGCTGCCATTTCGAGGACCCTTGGTTGATTTGCAAAATTCGAGGCCGTGTTGACCATCAACGAGAAATAGAGGGGATCAAATCCGCCTTCGTGCCTCCTATCGAATTGTATGCCGATGGTCGCAACACCCTCGGTATATGCCCTTCTGTAGACGATTCCCAGGCGCAGCATGCCAACCATTGCTACGAGGCATATCCCGGCCAGGATTCCTCTATGCCTCCAAGCTGCCATATCCTTCCTGCTTTTCCGTCTTCAGCCGCAGCTGGCCGCAGGCGGCGTCGATGTCGTGGCCTTTTTCGCGGCGGAGCGTGACGACGACTTCGTGTTGATCGAGTTGATCGGTAAAGGTCTCGCAGGCCTCGTCGGAGGGCCGTTCCCAGGGCAGGTCTTCGACCTTGTTGTAGGGGATCAGGTTGACCTTCGCGTGCAGGCGGTGCGCTAGGTTGGCCAGCGGGAGCACCTGGTCGAGGCCGTCGTTGACGCCGGCGATGAGGATGTACTCCAGCGTGATCATCTTGCCCTTCTGCTTCACGTAGTCCTCGCAGGCGGCGGTGAGCTCGGCGAGCGGGTACTTCCGGTTGATCGGCATGATCTGGCCGCGCACCGCGTCGGTGGCGCCGTGCAATGAAATGGCGAGCCGGAACTGCAACGGATCGCGCGCCAGCTCGCGGATGCGCGGGACCACGCCGCTGGTCGAAATGGTGATCTTGCGGGCACCGATGCCGCAGCCCCACGTCGCGTTGAGCGCGCGAAGAGCGGGCATGAGGTGGTCGTAGTTGGCCATCGGCTCTCCCATGCCCATGACCACGATGTTGTTCACGATGCGCTCCGGCACGCGGGGTGGCGGGGCTGGGATCGGAGTGCCGTCGGCTGCAGTGGTGGCGGGCGCTGGCTCAACGGGCTGCGAGGCGGCCCAGCGCTCGACGGCAAGAATTTGACCCACGATCTCTGAGATCTCGAGGTTCCTCTTGAAGCCGTCCAGGCCGCTCGCGCAAAAGCGGCAACCGTAGGCGCAACCGACCTGAGTGGAAATGCAGAGCGTGTGACGGTCGCTGTCATCGCCGTAGAGGGCGGGATTGGCGGGAATCAGAACGCTTTCGATCAAGGCGCCGTCGGCCAGGCGCCAGAGGAATTTCTGAGTGGTGTCACTGGAACCCTGTTTCGTTACTAATTCGGGAAGGTGAAGCGACCACGTCTTGGCGAGTTCCTCGCGGAGCGCCTTGGACAGGTTGCTCATGACGTCCCACGAGGCCGCCCGACGCGCATAGAGCCAGCCGAGAAGCTGGTCGAGGCGATAGGACGGCTGGCCCCAAGCGGCAAACTGGGCGGCTAGGGTTTCGCGGGTCTGGGATCGGATGTCCGGCAGCACGGGCAAAGCCTAGCAGGTCCAAGACGGAGGCCAACGGCGGTGTTGTTTTATCGTGGAATGCGGTGGGAGGCCGGTCGCTTTGGAGTCCGGTGGGAAGCGCAGCGACTCACTGGTTTGGAACGCCCAACAAGCGCCCCTCATCCCAGCGCCATCCACTGCGCATACCGCCCCACGCAAAGGTGCGTTTCGTTACGCCTGGGTTGCAGTCCACGCCTCCAAACCGGCGGCGATGCCGCCGGACTCCACATAGATTAGGCGCGGGCTTCGGCGGCAAGGGTGTTGATCTGGCTGGCGGCGTAGGCGGCACCGAAGCCGTTGTCGATGTTCACCACGGTCAGTCCTGAAGCGCACGAATTCAGCATTCCCAGCAGCGCCGTCAGTCCGCCGAAGTGCGCGCCGTAGCCCACGCTGGTGGGCACTCCGATCAGCGGCCGTCCGATCAATCCGCCCACCACGCTGGGCAGCGCGGCTTCCATGCCGGCAACCACCACCACCACGTTGGCGGCTTGGAGATCATTCACCCGGCGGAGCAATCGATGCAGGCCGGCCACACCGACGTCATAGATCCGCTGCACGGTGTTGCCCATGAACTCCGCGGTGATGGCGGCCTCTTCAGCCACGGGGAGATCGCTGGTGCCGGCGGCGACCACGGCGATGATTCCCGGTCGCTTCACCAACGGGCTCTTCTGCACCGTCAGGCAGCGGGCGTCCTCGTGATGAATCGCTTTTGGAAACTTGCGACGGAAGGCGACGGCATGGGCCGGGGTGATGCGGGTCACGAGCACCCGCCCGCTTGCCTTCATCAACGTGCTAGCGATGGCCACCACCTGCGCCGGCGTCTTGCCGGCGCCAAAGATCACTTCGGGAAACCCTTTTCGAAGCTCGCGCTGAGTATCGACCACGGCGAAGCCGAGGTCTGTTTCGGCGACCGGTCCGGCCTGGAACGCCCTCAAGGTTTCCTCGGGCGAAACTCTTCCCTGGCGAAATCGTTCCAGGAGGGCGGCGGCTTGCAGTGGCGTCACCCCGCGAGCCAATCGGTCCGGCACCCCTCGTGGCAAGGCCGGACTTTGGACTTTGGACTTTGGACTTTGGACTCCATCGTTTTCCCATGTCCCGTTCCACCGATGTTCGCGTGGTGGGCGCCACGCTGTGGTTCCTGCCGGTCGAAACTCGAGTGCCCTTGAAGTTTGGCACCGAGACCCTCACGCGTGTTACCTGCGCGCGGGTGGCGTTGCGAGTGGTGGATCGGACTGGCCGATCGGCTGTGGGCTGGGGGGAAACACCACTAAGTGTTCAATGGGTGTGGCCCTCCCGGACTCCCTACGCAGCGCGTCACGAGGCCCTCTGCCTCTTCAGCCAGATGCTCGCCCGGAGCTGGAGTTCGGGGTCGGAGTGGGGTCACGCCCTCGAACTGGGGGTTGACTTCATCGAGCACTCCCTGCCGCGGATGCTGGAGGACTTCAACGCCAGCGGTCTCACGGGGATTCCTGCCGGCTCCCTGGCCGAGGCGATGCCATGGCTTGCCGCGCTGGTGTGCAATTCGGCCTTTGATCTCGCGCTTCATGATGCCTATGGCCGGCTCCATGACCGGCCGGTGTACACGACCTACACCGCCGACTGGCTGAGCCGCGATCTCGGCTCGATGGTGGAACCGGATGCTGCGGGGGTCTCGTTTGTGGATCGGTTTCCCGCCGACTTCCTGGTCACAGTGCCGCCGCGCCGACTGATGGCGTGGCATCTGGTCGGAGGGGTGGATCCGCTTGACGCCTGCGAGCTGACCGGGACGGAACCGAGTGATGGGCATCCCGTGCTGCTTGCTGACTGGATCCGTCGCGATGGCCTCCGCTGTTTAAAGGTCAAGCTGCGAGGCAACGACGCGGCGTGGGATTACGCGCGGTTGGGGCGCGTCGCTGAGATCGCCATGCCGCTCGGAGTGTCCCTGTTCTCCGCGGATTTCAACTGCACGGTGACGGATCCGGCCTATGTCTGCGACATCCTGGATCGGGTCGAACGGGATCAACCGGCGCTCTGGCAGCGGCTGCGGTATGTGGAACAACCGTTTCCGTACGAGCTCTCGGACCTGCGGTTGGAGGTGGCGCCGGTGAGTCGCCGCAAGCCCCTGTTCCTGGACGAAAGTGCCCACGATTGGCGCGAGATTCGCCTGGGGCGGCAGCTCGGTTGGACGGGCGTGGCGTTGAAGACCTGTAAAACCCAATCGGGTGCGCTGCTCTCCGCGTGTTGGGCGAAGGCACATGGGCTTGAGTTGATGGTTCAGGACCTCACTAATCCCATGCTGGCGATGATTCCGCACGCGCTCCTGGCGGCCCACGTGGGAACCATTGCGGGTGTCGAGACGAACGCCATGCAGTTCTATCCCGCAGCCAGCGATCCGGAGGCGGCGGTGCATCCGGGTTTGTATCAGCGTCGCGCAGGCGAGGTGGACCTCTCCACGCTGTCGGGCGCGGGATTTGGCTATCGGCTCGAGGCGATGTCCCGGCGGCTCCCAGAGCCGGTGGTGGGTTTTGGATTCTGACCCGGGCTTAGTTTGTCGGCCGGTAGGGAGTTTCCAATCGGAGGGCTTCGGCGACGGCATCGGGCACGAGGTGCTGAACCGGAAGTCCGGCCGCGGCCCGTTCACGGATCTCCGAAGACGACACGGCCAAGGGCCATCCACGAAGCGGGACGAGCCGGAACGGGGCCGCCAATTCCGGAGGACTGATACCCGGACGCGGAATCACCACGAAGCGCACTCGTTCCGCCAGGGCCGCCGAGTCGCGCCAGAGGGGGAGAGTGGCCACATGATCGGCGCCGATGAGCCAGTGCAGTTCGGCTTCGGGAAATCGGGCGGCGAATTCGCGCACGGTATCGATGGAATAGCTCACGCCGCCGCGATCGATCTCCATCGTGGAAACCTCGCAACGCGGTTCGCCGGCGAGCGCGAGGCGAAGCAGTCGCGCACGGAATGCCGCCGGAGCCGGGGCGAAGCCTGGTTTGAACGGGGATTGGGCCGCGGGAATGAAGATCAACCGGTCAAGCGACAGCTCTTCCATGGCGGCGCGCGCCACCAGCAGATGGCCGCGGTGGACCGGATCGAACGAACCGCCATAGAGACCTAGCCGCATCTGGGGAGGAGGGTAGTGGAGACGGGCAGGACGGGAAATCGAATCCACTCCAGCCTCAGCAACAACGCTGGATCCCGTCAAACCGCTGTTCGGTGGCGGTGATGTAGGCCTCCTGACGAAGCCGCCGATCCACATCGTTTTGCACTTCGGGGACATCGATCCACACTCTTCGCGCCGCCGTGCCGACCGGATCCGCCGGGGCGCAGGCACAGGCCGCGGCGTTTTCGTGGGCGCGATCCACGGCGGATTCCCCGCTCCATTCCCGCAACAAACCCACGGCAATCGCTGCGGCGCCCCAGGCGGCCGCAGGCTTGGAGTCGCGCAGCGCATGATCGGGCAGCCAGACCGGATCGGTTTCGGTGAGTGCCGATGGACGCGAACCGCGCAGCAGCCGGATCCATTCCCAGGTCGAGACCCCAACCAGCGCGGCGGCGAAGGTCAGGAACAGGCCGGTGATGATCAGGTCAAAGGTCGCGTTGAAATACAGTCCGGATGCGGTTTTGATCTGCTTGGTAATGGCTGCGATGGCGGGTTCGGATGGGGACGGGATGGCGGCAAGCCGTTGTTTCCCTTCCGCGACGTGGCGTTCCTGGACCCCGCGCTGGGCTTGGAATCCGATGCGCGGATCCGAATCGAACATTTTCTGCCACCCCGCGGTGAAGGTCACTGCGAGAAGCCACACCAGCGGAAGGGCGGTGACGAGCGGGAACCAACGAGGGCGGCTTCCGGGTGGGGTGTTCAAGCCCCGCTTGAGGAGCAGCGTGGTGGCGAGGCAGAGCGCGATGGCGGCGAGCAGCTGATTGGCGATGCCAAAGATGGGCCAGAGCGCGCGGGTCCCCCCGTCGGGATTGCGGACCCCGCTGATCAGCACGGCGCCCCACCCGGCCACGATCAGAACGCTCGCGAGCCCGTTGGCCGCGTGGGATCGGGTGTTGCCGAGTGGCTTCCAGAGATGTCCAAGGAAGTCCTGCAACAGATAGCGTCCCACTCGCGTCCCGGCGTCGAGAGTCGTCAGAATGAACAGCGCCTCGAACATGATGGCGAAGTGGTACCAGAGATCGAGCCAGCGACCTTGGGTGACCTTGGCGAAGAGGGCGGCCATGCCGACCGCAAGCGTGGCGGCGCCGCCGGTGCGGCCGAAGAGTGACGTCTCGCCGACTTCGTGGGCGAGTTGCTCCATCGTGGCCAGCTGCAGCGGGAAGCCGGTGGCATTGACCTTGGCGACGGTGTCGAGCGCGATGGCTGCGGCGTCCGGGCCGGCGCCCTTGATGTTGATGGCCAGGTACACGCCGGGTTCGAGTGTGCAGGCGGCGATCAGCGCCATGATTGCCACCAGCGATTCCAGACACATGGCACCGTAGCCGATGGAGCGCGCGTGACGTTCGCGCAGGATGATCTTGGGCGTGATGCCCGATCCGACCAGCGCGTGAAAGCCGCTGATGGCACCGCAGGCGATGGTGATGAAGCAGAAGGGAAAGAGCTTTCCGGGCACCACTGGACCGGAGCCGTCGACGAAGCGGGTGAGCGCCGGCATCTTCAATTCGGGTAGGGCCCACAACACGCCGATGGCCAGGGCGATGATGGTGCCGAGCTTCATGAAAGTGCTCAGGTAGTCCCGTGGCGCGAGCAGCAGCCACACCGGAAGAACTGAAGCGGCGATGCCGTAGACGATGATGGCCCAGGCGAGGGGTTCGGCCTTGAAGGTGAACGCCGCGGCCAGCGACGGACTGGAGTGAATGAACTGCCCCCCCCACACGGCGGCCAGTAGCAGCACCACGCCGGCGACGGAGGCCTCCAGCGTTCGTCCGACCCGCGCCCAGCGCAGATACCCACCCATCAGGAGCGCAATGGGAATGGTGGCGCCCACCGTGAACACCCCCCACGGGCTCTCGGCGAGCGCGGTGACTACGATCACGGCCAGGACCGCGAGCAGGATGATCATGATCGCCAGGATGGCCACCAGGGCGAGGCTGCCGGCGAGCGGATTGATTTCGTCGCGAACCATCTGACCGAGAGATCGGCCATTGCGGCGCATGGAGGCGAAGAGGATGACAAAATCCTGAACCGCGCCCCCGAGCACCACGCCGATGAGGATCCACAGCGCGCCGGGGAGATACCCGAACTGCGCCGCCAGCACTGGTCCCACCAACGGACCGGGTCCGGAAATGGCGGCGAAGTGGTGGCCGAAGACAATCCACGGATGGGTGCGGACGAAATCGCGTCCATCCTCGGCCACCTCGCAGGGAGTGGCGCGGCGATCATCAAGCATCAGCACGCGTGCCGAGAGCCACGCGGAGTAGAATCGGTATCCGATGGCGTAGGTGCAGACCGCGGCGATCAGCAGGTAGGCGGAGG
>JANXMD010000558.1 GCA_025354845.1 Verrucomicrobiota bacterium
GTGGCGGGTTTCCGGGACTGGACTCCGATCTCCTGGTTCACCAATTCAGCGGATCGCTTGCTCACCACCGAGTTCACCAACGGACTCGCCCGCGGTACCTTCACCGGATTGCCAATCCAGGGACGTGTCTCGGTCCGCGACAACGCGAACCGGATCTACCAAACCAACTATCTCTACACGGCGCAGATCCATCGACTGCTCCAGCTCGCCGCAAACATCTACGATTACTCGACCACTCGAACCGATCGCACGGTGTATCCTTATCTGCCCAGCGTCTTCCAGCCCACCCTGTATCGCACAGGCAAGGGAACCACGGTGGATCCGGCGGCGATCCGACTCGCCTCGTTCCTGGAGGTGACCAATTCGTCGGCGCTGCTCTCGCAACCTTTGGTCGATCTTGAGGATCAGAGCTTCAATCCCGCCTTCAGCCTGTCGAAGCTCGACGTCCGAGCCGATTCCGCCCCGATCGCCCGCTTCATCAACGTCCCGCTCGTCGTGGGTGCCAAGAAGGGCTTTCCCAGCTTCAACGAAGGCTTCTGGCAGTCCTCATTGCAGGTCACGCGACGCCTGTTTGCAGTGAAGCCATCGGCCACGGTTTCGGCGATGGCCACCAACCAGCTGCCCTTCCGGGGACAAAATGGATCCGGAGTGTTCACGGAAGCCCAGTATCGGTTCGATCTTCGCAATGTCGCGTCGGTGGAACTCTGGAATTCCTACTCCAACGCATTTTCACGGCCGATTCGGATGATTGTCACCAACACCGTCTCCTACGGGCTCTACAATCAGTTCCCGGGTGGTGTGACCACGCGGATCGTCGCCGAGACCGGGCGAATCCGTGGAACGAACATCCTGATCCCGGCGGGCAAATGGCCCGGCTATCAATTCACTAACGCCCTCAACGACTTGGCCGCGGTGAGTTTCGTTTACGACCACGTCGCCAATCGTTCCTACAACGCCAATCAGACCAATCTCGGTGCGGTCAACGTCGACTTCCGGGCGCCCTATCTGAATTTGATGGCGACCAACTGGACCTACTGCGTGCTGATCGATGAGGGGACCAAAGCGATCATCGACTACGTCCACTTCAAGACGGTTCTTTCCGAAACCAATGTCCTGCGCTTCCTCGGTGTGGATGCGCTGAGCCGAGGGTCCGCGAGCCTGCCGGGCGTCCGCCCTTCGGCCGGTGCGATGCTGCGCTTGCCGGACTTCTGGCGCACCAACTCGGCGCTGACCACCCACACGCTGGGCATCGACAATCAGATGCGCGTGTCGCTGGGACTCCTCCAGACCGATCCGCTCCTCTGGCGCGATGCCACCGGCATTCCGCAGAGTCAGTACGACCAAGCCAAGAGCATTCACGGTCTCTATTACTTCCTCTACCACAAGTTTCCCATCACTCCGATCCTCCCGGATGCCGAGCAGCGGCGCATTGCGGCATCGATCGACTCCGCACGCCCGACCCGTGTCCAAGTGGGCTTCAATCCTTCGTCCACCATCTTCCTGACCGACCGCCGACAGGCGAACGACCCGCTGGTGCACTACCATCGCGAGGATTTGCGCCCGGGCTACACCGTGTTTGCCGACTCGGGATCGTACAGCGAATTGCTGGTCGCCGAGGGCCGTTTCAATTCGACCAACGCCAGTTTCCAGTTGTCCGCGCATTCCATCACGAACCTCGCGGGCCTTTCGCTGGCCGAGAAGAAGCGTCGCCAGGGCGTCATCGCGTACGCGCCGTGGGGTTTTGAGCAGCAGCTCCACCTGAAAGCCGACCCCAACACTGGTGCCGCAACCGGAACCGCCTCCCTGGGTCTCGCGACCGACTACTCTTATAAGGATTCGTTCATCACCAAGTCGGATGATTGGAATTTTCCGACCAACGCACAGTCATTCAAGTTCCCGAACATCGGCTTCCTGGGCCGGGTGCACCGTGGAA
>JANXMD010000572.1 GCA_025354845.1 Verrucomicrobiota bacterium
ATGAACATGAAGGCTCTCTCAGGAGCGGCGTTGGAGAGATCTCTGGCGGCGAAGCTCGAGGAATTGCTGCGCGGCGTGGACTGGCTGCGCGGCTGGCAGGTGGAGCGTGTGGGCGGAACGTCGGACGCCGGATTCGATCTGTTGGCCACCGTCCCGCTGCCCGGCGGGGGAAAGGCGGCGTTGTGCGTGGAATGCAAAGGCGAGTTGCGCCCGAGCGTTTTCCGGACGCTGGCGGAAAGAAGCTTTTCACCAGCTGGTCAGCCCAAAGTGGTTGTTCCGGTGCTGGCGTTGCCGTGGGTGTCGCCGCGCGTGGCCGAGTTGTGCGCGGAACACGGATGGAGCTGGTTCGACTTGGCGGGAAACCACCGGCTGGACGTTCCTGGCCTGCTTCATCTCCAGCGCACGGGCAACGACCCAGTGCATGTGCGCCCACGCCCGACTGCAAACCTGAGCACTCGGGAGGCGGGGCGTGTCATCCGCGCGCTACTCCTGCCGGACCATGCCGGGATGCGGTGGACACAACGGGCAATGCAGAACCACTGCCAGCCGAATGTGAGCCTCGGCTTGGTAAACAAGGTGGTGCGGCATTTGCGCGACGAGGCGTTCGTCGAGGGCGCTCAGGACGGCGGCTTTCGGCTACACGAGCCGTTGAAGCTTTTGTTCGCGTGGCGTGATGCCTATCGCTTCGACCGTCACGAGCGGCGGGGCTATTTCACCTTGTTGCAGGGGAAAAAGCTGCGCGATGCACTCGCCGGACTCGGCTCGCAGACCGGCGGTTTCGCAGCCTACGCGTCGTTTTCGGCAGCGGAATTTCAAGCGCCACACGTACGCCAGCCCAAGACGTGGATGTATGTTCGAGAGCAGGACGTATCCAAGTTCGAAGCACTGGTTGAAGCCAAGCGCGTGGACTCGGGCGAAAACCTCGTGGTGCTGATTCCAGACGACGACGGCGTGTTCTATTTGGGCGATGGAGGAACGATGGGCGACAACCGGATGAGTTGCACCAACGGCGTGCAGACGTATGTGGATTTGTATCACTGTGGTGGCCGCGGTGAAGAAGCGGCGGAGGCGCTATTGAATCAACGCCTGAAGCCAGAATGGAAACTGCGAGGGCTGAACGTATGACGCCCGAGCCCCGGAACGAGTCGGACTACAGCCAGCGACAAACGATGGCAGCGCGGCGCGTCTTGGTGGACGTGGGCCAGGTGCTTGCGTCCTTCGTGGATTGTCTCGTGGTGGTGGGTGGATGGACGCCGGACTTGTTGTTGCCGGACGCCGACGAGCCGCACGTGGGCAGCATTGACGTGGACTTGGCTTTGGATGCCGCCAAACTGAGCGATGGGCGTTACGCCGAATTGGTGAAGCTGTTGCTGGACACGAAACGCTACCGCGTTGGCGAGAAGGATTTCCAATTAGTGGTCGAGGTGGACCTCAAGGACGGAGAAAAGCCCGTGCAGGTGGAGGTGGAATTTCTTGCACCTAAAGCGGTCAAGCTGAAGAAGAACAAACCCAAGCTGCTCCAAGATTTTCGAGTGCTCCAGATCGACGCTTGCAGTGAGGCATTCCACAATCCAGACGAACTCACGATCTCGGGCGAAAATGTGCGTGGTGCGACGAACACTGTCCGACTACGGGTTGCTTCCTTGGCCGATTTTCTGGTGATGAAGGCGCACGCCATCGGTGGCCGAGACAAGCCGAAGGATACCTACGACTTCTGCTACTGTCTGGAACACTTCCCGGCGGGAATGAACAAACTGGCCGAAGGGTGGAGGAATCGAGCCGGGGAGAAGAACATCGCCAAAGCGATTGAGATTCTGCGGGAGAAGTTCACCAGCGTGGCTGCCTTCGGTCCGCAGCAACTGGTGGACTTCCATTCTGCGCCTGACGCCGACACTCAGGCAATGCACGCCCGTCGCGCCTACGAACTGGTGCATCGATTTCTGAGTCTGTTATGACTGACCAAAATGGGCAAACGAGCAGCGCGTTCTTGCCGCCACGACTGCGGGTGCATTTGGCATGAGCGGGCGATCTCCACGATGAGCGCATCCGGCTCCAATGATGCAAAACTTGCGGAAGCGCTTGCGGAGTGCGAACGGCTGCGCGAGGAGAATCGGCAATTGCGTGGCCGATTGGAGATTCCTCTCGAGGAAGTTGCGACGACGACCCCAGATGTGCCCACCCCGCCCGGCACGGTAACCGCCAAGTCCAGCCCGGAAGAAAAGGTGAAGTTTTTCCTCAGTCTATTTCGCGGGCGCGAAGACGTATATGCGGTGCGATGGGAGGGACGCAATGGAAAGGCGGGATACTCCCCCGCGTGCCGAAGGGTTTGGGGCAAGCCCTTCCCCAAGCATTCGGAAGAACCGCAGGAATACTTTCCGCAGACCGACCAGGTCATTCAGGACCATTTGATGGGCAAACTCACGGCAGGCGTTTACCCGCTGTTGGCTGATGAGACATGTTGGTTCCTCGCGGCTGATTTTGACAAAAGGACATGGCAGGAAGATGTGCGGGCGTATCTCCAGACATGTGGCGAGTGGAAAGTGCCTGCACTGCTCGAACGGTCACGCTCTGGACGCGGCGGGCACATCTGGATTTTCTTTGCAGCACCTTTGTCGGCCCGACTCGCCCGAAAACTCGGCGCGGCGATTCTGACCCGGACCATGGAGCGGCGGCATCAACTGGGGCTCGATTCCTACGACCGCTTCTTTCCGAGCCAGGACACAACGCCCAAGGGCGGCTTCGGCAATCTCATCGCTCTGCCGTTGCAGCATGTGCCGCGAGGTCATGGCAACAGTGTATTTCTCGACGCCGAGTTCAACCCACACTCCGACCAGTGGTCGCTCTTGTCGGGCGTCCGGCGGATGGAATTTAGTGAAGTCGAGAGCGTTGTGCGCGAGGCCGAACGGAGCGGAGACATCATCGGTGTCCGCCGCAGTGTGACAGACGAGGAACAAACAGAAGATCGATGGACGCTGCCACCATCCAGGAAGAAAAAGGACGAAGTCATCTCCGGTCCGTTGCCAGCGAAAGTGCGCGTTGTTCGGGGCAATCTGGTCTTTGTCGAAACGGAAGGATTGCCGTCCGCCATGCTGAATCGCCTGCATCGGATCGCCGCGTTTCAAAACCCGGAGTTCTATCGCGCCCAGGCCATGCGGCTCTCCACCTTCGACAAGCCGCGCGTGATTCGTTGCGCCGAGGAATTTCCAAAACACATCGCCTTGCCGCGCGGTTGTCTTGGAGAAATCATCGCGCTACTCGAATCACACAAGGTGGCTGTGGACCTCGACGATCAGCGATTCGCGGGTCCGCCGCTTAACGCGACGTTTCACGGCCAGCTTCGGCCCGACCAACAAGCCGCCGCCAACGACATGCTGGCCCACGATGACGGCATCTTGTCCGCCACGACGGCTTTTGGAAAAACGGTCGTGGCCGCATGGCTGATCGCCGCGCGGAAGGCAACCACACTGGTGCTCGTGCATCGCCGCCAACTTTTGGACCAATGGCGCGAGCGACTCGCGTCCTTCTTGGATTTGCCCATCAAGAGCGTCGGGCAAATCGGCGGAGGAAGACGAAGCCCGAACGGGGTGATCGATGTCGCGGTCATCCAGAGTCTGAATCGAAAGCAAGTCGTTGACGATCTGGTTGCCAACTACGGCCACGTCGTTGTGGACGAGTGCCACCATCTTTCCGCCGTGAGCTTTGAGCAGGTGCTCCGGCAGGTGAAAGCGCGTTACGTCACCGGCCTCACCGCGACACCGCAGCGCAAGGATGGCCATCACCCGATTATCGTGATGCAATGCGGGCCGATCCGTCATCGCGTGAATGCCAAGGAGCAGGCCCTCGCGCGACCGTTCACACACAGTGTCATTCCCCGCCCGACCAATTTCCGAATGCCGCCCTCGGTGGAAAAACCGGAAATGCACGAGTTGTATGCCGCGCTGGCCGGAAACAAGCCTCGCAACGATCCTATTTTCGAGGACCTGTTGACCTGCATCAAAGCGGGACGCTCCCCGATTCTGCTCACCGAACGCACCAGCCAAGTGGATGAATTCACCTCCAGAATTGCCGCCCTGGTTAAACACATTGTGGTATTGAAGGGCGGTATGGGGGCGAAGCAACGGAGATCCGTCGCCGAACAACTGAAGGCGATTCCCGACGGTGAAGAGCGAGTTCTGCTGGCTACGGGTCGTTACATCGGTGAAGGCTTCGACGACGCCCGACTCGACACACTCTTCCTGGCCATGCCGATTTCATGGAGCGGGACGCTCCAGCAATACGTTGGCCGAATGCACCGTCTTCACGACAGCAAGCGCGAGGTTATCGTTTACGATTATGTGGACGACGCCGAGCCGGTTCTTTCCAAGATGTATTCCAAAAGAGTGCGCGGATACGAGGCCGTCGGTTACGTAATCCGCGCCCCTCGGTGATCGCACCATGGTCTGGCCGGGAGTGGTATTCAGTGGTGTTGAGTTCGGTCCAAGTCGGGAGGGTGGTCAGGAATGGTGCTGTTCAGCCCCACTTTTGCCCTGAAATCATGGGGTTTCTTCATGAAACCGCTTTGGTAATAATCACGAGGGTTCGATTCCCTTCACCCGCTCCAATCTTCCAAAGTATATCTCCAGCAGCAACTTCTGCGAATCACCCTTTTGGTCAAAGGTCAAAACGGGAATAAAAACGGGAATGGCGGGTTCGGTTTTGCGCCTGAAACGCAGCAAAAACCCTCGTGTTTACAGGCGATTGCGAAGACGGCTTGGACAACGAGAACGGGAATTTTCAGGTCGGTTGTCGCTCGCTTCGCTTCACCCCGGGAACTGAACCTTCTTGGCGGATCTGTATCGATATTCGCCCTGCGGGACCCGAAAGTTGGACCGCGTTTCGCCGCCATCCTTCGCCGGACCGTACTCACCAGGATCGGCGGTCGGCAGTATTGTTTTCTCGGCCAGCGCCGGCGTCGGCCAATTCTCTAGTGCGGTGAGGCGCGCCCATGCTGACGCGGAGTGATCCCTCTGACGGCTTCCGGTCCTTCGACTCCCGGAAACTCTTCCACCGGGGCCATCACTGCGGCGGCGGCGCATCGAACGGGAAGCCGAAGAATTCCATGACCTCCTTGGTCCGGTCGTAGATGGCGCGTTCCGACAACTCGGCCCGTTCGCACATCTGGTTCATCGGCTCGAAGTCTTCCGCCACGAAGCGCAGCAGCTCCATCGGATCCAACTGGACCCCGACCAGCGGGCCTCCCTGCTTGGACACCGCCGCCAGGCTCGGCAGGCAGCACATCACCATCGTCTTGAGGGCATCCTGGTTGAGGTCGCAGAAGTAGAGCCAGTAGGGCCACGCGCGGTGGAACGCCGCGTAGAACTTCCGCACTTCCGGGATGGCGTAGATCTCGCGCGGGTCCTCGTTGTAGCCGTCCACGGTGAACGCGAAACCGCCCAGCAGGTCGGCTAACGCCGCGCCGCTCGGCAGCTGTTGCCTGCCGAACTGCGCGAGGAAGGCGGTGAAGTCGCCGCGCTCCACCTTGTCGCGGCTGAATTGATAGACGATCAACTGGTTCCCGCTCACTCGGCGGAGTGTGGCCAGACGCACAAAAGTTTGCCATCCCCCTCGCCGGGCCGGAACCGCTTTTGTAGCGTGCGCCAACCAATGTCCTTGGGCGCCATCAGCCAGCAGTTCCTGCGTGACGTCGAGACCGCCACCGGTCTGCCGGTCCACGTCGAGCCCGACGAACGGTTGCAGCCACCACTCCTGGCCCGAGTGCAGATTGCCCGCCGGGGCGCCCCGTTGCACCGGGTGACGTATCACCCCGATGCGCGGGCCATGGCCGATTACTTGATCGCCAGCCAATGCGCCTTTGTCCTGCGCCTGCACGCCCTGCCGGCGGCCGAACGCTTTGACCTGACCGACACACCGGTCGCCGCCGAGGAATCGCTGCGCTGGGTCCGGGCGTTTCCGCCGAGCGCCAGCCTGCCGCCGGACCGGCAGGCGGCCTTCGCTGAGTTCCTCCGGACTTCGCTGCTGTCCATGGTGCGGTCGGTTCCCGTCGGGTTCCGGGTCGACCTGGATCTCCGGACCCGGTTCCCGGAGCTGCAGGAGGCGCAGGAACAGGCCATCCGGCGTCAGATCGACATCCACGCCTCGGTCCTGACTCCGGACGTGCAGCGCAACATCCCGGAAGCGCCGCTCCGCATGAACCTCGCCATCAACGCCGCGTTCGCGAAGTTCTGGGGCCGGGAACTCAACGAACCGGGATGGACGCTGCCCTACCTCGCGGCGGGCGTCGTGACGCGGGGCGACGAATTGCTGGCCAAAGCGGAGGCGCTCGGCCTCGGTCCCTCCTGCGACCGCGCCCTGATCCAGGGGTGGGCCGACGAACTGGGGCTCGGTGCCTGGCTGCACTGGGTGCCCCACACCGCCTGAACCGCATGGAACAGTTCTCCCTCCCTCTGGCTTCGTTCGACCTGACGTTGCTCCCGGCAGCGGCCCGCGACCCCGGCACGGAGGAGTTCCGGACGGCGGTGACGGAGTTCTTCCAACGGCAATTCCGCGAACTCGGGGCCAATGGTGCGGTCACGGTCACGCCGGAGCATATCTCGGTGGGCTGGATCACTCCCGGCTTCAACCCGGTCGAAGCGGCCATCGTCAAACTGCAACGGGGACAATTGCGCGACGGCGCACAGTTGTTGGAAGTGGTCCGCTCCCGCCGCCCCGACGACCCGGACGTTCTCTACAATCTGGGCGTCGCATGGAGCGAACTCGGCGATTTGGCCCGAGCGGTGCCCGTCCTGCGCCATCTGCGCGATGTCGACCCAGACCACGCCCGTGGGCGCGTGGCTTTGGGCGTGGCCTTGGGACGCTTGGGGGATACAGCCGGGGCAGAACATGAGTTGCGCTTGGCTGCGGACCACGATCCCGACGAACCGTGGGCGCACAAGAATCTCGGCGGCATCCTGCTCCGGCAGGGCAAATGGACCGAAGCCCGCGCGCATCTGGAGGCAGCACTGGCCCTGGCTCCACAGGACGCCCAGGCGTGGTTGCTGTTGGGGGAAGCCGCCAGCCACTCCGGAGACGTCGACACCACGAAATCGGCCTGGCAGCGCGCCCGGCAGCTGGACATGGAGGGACCGATCGGCGAACGCGCGGAGCGGCTGTTGAACCGACTCGCCGGGGAAAGCCTCCCGCGCAATGCCGACGGCGTGAACCCGGAAGCCTTGGCGGCGATGATCGCCGCCCTGAAGCATCTGCGTGCTCTATCCCCGGAGGCGGCCAAGCAACTCACCCTTCAAGCGGCCTTGGTCGGGCAGCACGGCCTGAAGTTGCAGAAGAACGAGCGCAGATATCAGGTTGAGAGCATCACCGATCCGTTGACCGGGCTGGAGGTCGCGTGCCTGATTCATGCCGGGGTGCAGCTCGCTTCGCCGGGAGCGGAGACGGGGCTGTCGCTTGCTGAAGAATTCGCCGAAGCAGTGCGGCAGATTTCCCATGACAGGCTCTAGATCCCGGAGCACAGATCATCCATTGCAACCATCCCAATGGGGCTATCACCATCCTCGCCCGAAAATCGAAACCCGGAGAACGCCCTGATCTCCTCCCAATTGGCAATCCTTGATTCCGTCCGCCACCGCTCGCGGGCATAAGCACACCTTTGAAATCTTCACGACAGGGGCAATCGCTTCCTTGCGCCGCCCATACAATCGCTGCAGGATTGGAAAAAGAAATCTCCAATGCATTTGAGCTAGCTCCTGCCTCCGGATAATCCACCCAATGAGTAGTTCCAATCAGACCAACAAGCCCCAGGACTTTGAGATTTCGTCATTGACTGACCTACTTGAGCAGCACGACGAGGAAATGGAGTTTTTGTTCGTTAAGGCCATTAACCTCTATGCGGCTCCCGGTTCCGATGGTCTCAGTGATCGCGAGAAGGTGGACCAACTGCGTGCAGCGGTGGAGAAGTCCCTGGAGGCCAATCCATAATGATTTTTAGGCAGCTAAAATTCCAGGACTTCCTCGTGTTTCCGGGAGAACAAGCCATGGATTTGCAATCCTCCAAGGACGCCTCCCTAGTGGTCATTCTAGCACCCAACAACACCGGGAAAACCAGTGTCATTCGGGCGCTGAAATTCCTGTTCTATGGCGATTTGTCCGATTGTAACGAGGCGACGGCACACAGGCTCCTGAATGACCGAACCCGATCCCTATCTCCTTCAGGATCGGAGCTGGTCGGTTTTGTCCAGGCGACCGTGGAATTCGATGGGCAGGCGTTAACCATTCGCAGAAGCATCCGAGTCCGAAAATCCGGAAAAGATCAGTGGCTGAACCCAACGGTCGAGTTGGCCGAACTTCGTGTGGGTAGGAATACGGTCGAAATCCCGGATCGAGATGGAACGCTCCAGTTGCGCCTCAAGACCATGGTTCCGCCGACGCTCTTCGACGCCTTTTATTTTAAAGGCGAGCCGTTGGATGGGAAGCTGCTTGGTGGAGTGTCCGGAATTCGAAAGAGTTTGGAGTCATTCCTGCATGAGGACGCATGGCTAGATGCAGAGAAGGCCGCCGAGACGGTCCGTGAGCAGTTGACCAAGGATTTGCAGAAGCTCACCGAGAAGCACGCGGAATACAGCAAGGCGCTGAGTAGTGAGGAATTGATTCAGGGACACCTGCGCAAGCAGACACAGACGCTCGCACAGCTCAGGGACGACCTCGAAGATGCGATTGCTGAATGGGAGGAGGTTTCGGAAGAGTTACGGCAATTGGGGTCAGCGACGGAGGCGGAGCGCCAGATCACCCAATTAAAGCAGCTCACTGGGGCGCGAGACAACGCCCGGGCGGCGCGCGACCGAGCGGACGCTGCTATTGCCCGCGCCATTGGTGCCTCTCGCGGCATCCCATTTCTCTTAGGAGCCCTACCCATTGCCCGCCGTATCTTATCGGCATTGCGCGAGGATAATATCCTTCCCGCAGACGTTTCCGAACGCTTTGTCGAACGGGTATTGGCTGCACCCAAATGTGTATGTGGCCATGCGCACACGACCGAAACTCGCGACGCGTGGAAGCGTTACAAGGAAAAGACTCTCGACGTGGACCTCAGCCGTGGGCTCAGCGATCTGCTGAGGGCTGTTGAGGAACAAGGTGGGCAAAGCTACACCCAACTTGCCTGGAATACGGCGCAAACTCTGGGAACGGGTCTTTCCCAAAGGAGGGTTGCTGTCGCCGAAATGAAACAAATTGAGCAACAGATTCCTGTCTTAGAGACCGAATTAGCGAATTCGCCTGTGGAGGCGATACGTATAATTACTCAGCGTTTGAATGAGATCACCGGCCGTCGGCAGCGGCTACAGGGTGAAGTGAGCAAGGTTGAGGGGGATATAATTTTCGTTCGAAAGAATCTTGAGCGGATTAAAGCCGAGAAAGAGAAGGCCAAACCAGCTGGTGCCATCGCCCAAAAGGAACGGCAGATTACGAAAACGCGCGAGCGGGTGGAACGGCTGCGCCTATTGATTCAGAATTCCCGCGAGGTATTGAAGCGCTCCTTCCACCGCATCCTTCAGGAATCGGTCGGAGAATACTATGATTCCGCGGCGACGGATGGAAGCAAAGCCCGCATCAATCGGAATGACCTCCTGCCCAAGATCGAAAGCAATGGGCAGGTCCATGGCAACTTGGGCGGCGGTCAATCACAGCTTCTTGCGCTGGCTTACATTGTTTCTTTGGCCAGGCTGCGTAAGACCCTGCACGAGCAGATGGTCGCAATTGGAATCGGGTTGGGGAAGGTGGACGATCAGTCCTTCTTCCTCGACTCCCCGTTTAACCAAATGACCGACCATTACGCCCATGCCATCGCGCGCTTTTTGCAGGGTAATGCACGCCAAGTGGTGCTGCTCATGGCCCGCCATCAATGGAATCTCGTTCGCGATATCATTGAGCCGGACGTGGAGAGGGTGTACGTCTTCAATTTTCAGACCTTGCCTTCCATCTACCAAGACCTAAAACAGAAGGACGCTACCATGGGAGATTCAACCTACCGGGTCGGAACGAAAGCCCTCACGCTGGTCGCCCCGCTGCCCAACGGTGAGACCCACCCAACCACCACCATTGCTCTAGTCACCTGATGCCCGCCATCCGCTTGCCGGCATCCGCCGAAGCGCTAGTGCCGTTCTGCCGAAGGCACGAAGAAGCGGCGGAGAATGCCTGCTTTGAAACGTACGCCGACTTGGTGGTGTTCGCCGCTTCCTGCGGATACCACCGACTGAATGGACGTTCGCCCTCCGAAGCGAAGGCGTTTTTAGGCGATGTTTACCCCATCGACATCGCCGTGTTCAAAAATCAGAACCTGTTTCCCAATCTGCTCCTGATCGGCCTTGGCGCTGAAGGCAAACCCGACATCGCCCGCGATGAAGACCGCCTGTGCCGCGTCGTCGAAGCCTTCGCCGATGTCGGCTGCAAATACCTGGCTCACGAACTGATCGGCTGGACATCGGCCCGTTTGCACTTGGAGCTTGGAATGATTTTGACAACATCTGCAACGGAGCCTGCAACCGACGACATCTAGCCTTGGAACAATTTTATGTACAACGACCAGCTAGAGCAGAAGACACTATCAATCGACGTTCTGTTTCTTGATCCAAACAATCCACGGTTTTGGTCAGAGCAAACGCAAAAAATGGCGGACGTTCCGGATTCGAAGGTTCCTGACTCGACGCACCAGGAGCGATGCCTCGCTCGCATCGCAAATCATGGCCTGGAAGAATTGAAGAACAGCATTCTGCGAAATGGTTTTCTTCCCTTGGACCGAATTGTCGCGCGCGAGTTGGACGGCGCTCCTGGAAAATATGTCGCCATTGAAGGGAATCGCCGATTGGCAGCTTTGAAAACGCTGCGAGATCAAATCACACAGGGAACGATTAGCGAGACGAAAATCAGTGAGGACTATCTGAAAGATTTGAAGGTTCGCACGGATAATGTCGAGGTGCTGATTTACAAAGGTGCCGAGAAAAAAGACGTTGCTTGGATTCTGCAAGGGATTCGGCACATCGGTGGCATTCGAGATTGGATGCCCGCACAGCAGGGCAAGCTCGTTGCCGAACAAATCGATAAGGAAGGGCTTTCATTGTCAGAAGCTGGACAGCGGTTTGGCTTGTCTGCACAGGCCGTCGGCCGCCGATATCGCAGTTACAAAGCCCTTGAGCAAATGCGCGGAGATGAAGAGTTTCAGAGCAAGGCGCAGAACACATTTTACAGCCTCTTTGAGGAAGCCATCCGCGACAAGTACGTCAAGGCGTGGCTTGACTGGGATGACGAAGCGAAACGGTTTAAGAACACCGATAATTTGAAGCAGTTCTATTCTTGGATTTGTCCGGATGAAGAGAGGGATGGGCAAGAAAGACGAATCCACGATCCGCGCCACATTAGTTCGCTGGGGAAACTCCTATCGGCCAAGCAAGACGTACTCCTTGAGAAGGTGGACAAACATGAAATCAGCCTTTCCGCAGCAGCGCAAAAATTGACGGACGACGACTACCGACACGATTGGAAAAGCGCATTTAAGAAGATCGAAGGTTTGCTCGGTGACATTCCCAATTCCGCGATCGACAAGGATGCCGCTGATATCGTCACCGCTCTCGATGAGTTGGAAGAACAAATCGACAATCTCCGAAAGAAGGCGAAATCAGTGGACGAGAACGCAACCAAAATTTGAGATGCCACGGCCTACAGGCAGCGATCTCGCGGAGTTTTCCTATAAAAAGATATGGGATTCTGTCGTCATCGCTGGAGGAGAAGAGCGGCTCAACGCCCGCGCAGCCTTCGTAGATTTCCTCAAGTCGAAGTCGCATCCCGCAATCATTGCGGAGGAGTACGCCGAGAAGAACATCAACCTAATGTTGGAGCAGATTTTAAAAGTTTGCGATGAATGGGAGTCGCTTGGAATTCCCAGGCCGCTGGATGTCATTGACCCCAATGGTTCAATTATCACATGGAAACACCCGAGATTTGAACTGATCTCCGGTCGAAAGAAGCTGCCGGATGGATTTTGCGATATTTGGAATCTAGTCCGTAGCTGTCGAGAGCGTGACTTCCTCTTTTGGTGCGGTGCTTATTTGTATTTGCTGGGGTGTAATCGGATTTTCGTGACCGACACCTCAGGAGATGGCGGCATTGACTTGATTGGCATTCACGAGGCGGAGCCTTTCAGAGGCTTGTGCTTCCTAGTTCAAGCAAAGACTGCCTCGTCGGATGTCGGAAAGGAGTCGCTATTTGGCGACTATACCAAATATCTGCTGCTGCGGCATACCGCCAAATGGGATGACTACCGCAAAGCTCTAGGAGTAGACAAAACCAGCGACGGCTTAGGTGTCGTCTATATCTTCGCGTCGAATCAAGAGTTCAACCCGGCAATTATCGAGGCGGCGAGAAATCTTCCGATCATGTTACGATCAGGACGACAACTTGCACATGGCTTGTCGAAAAGGGCGGATTTGCAGCGGTGGCTAAGGGCGCGCGACCGGGTCGGAGCAACCGAAGCAAGCCTGTCAAAAGACCTCTATGGCCCAATCGATGGGACCGTTTGAATCGAGAGAATGTCTACCCTCTCTCAAATCGCCCCCAAGGTCCGCATCAGCTACCGTTCCGGTCGCGATGAGCTGGTGCGCGATTTTTACGTGCCTTGTCTGGACTGCGCCATTCTTTACCGGCGGGCAGTCGGCTACTTCACCAGTTCAGGACTCGCGCTCGCGGCGCGGGGGGTAGCCAGTCTCGTCGCGCGGGGCGGGAAAATGCGGCTCGTCGCTTCGCCCTACCTTGAGGAGAGCGACGTCGCGGCGCTAACCAAAGCCGCCGGGCGGCCGGAGGAAGTCCTCAAGTCGATCATCTCGCGGCAACTCGGCGAGATTGCCGATTACCTCGTTCGCGAGCGGCTCAATGCGCTGGCGTGGCTGATTGCCGATGGCGCGCTGGAAATTCACCTCGCACTGCGGCTCGACAACGAAGGCCGCATCGCCCACGGCCTGTACCACGAGAAGATCGGCATCTTCACCGACGAGGAGGACAACCACGTAGCCTTCGCCGGCTCCGCCAACGAAACGGCCGGCGGACTAGTGGACAACTTCGAGAGCATCAAAGTCTTTTGGTCGTGGGATGATCCCCAACAGCGCGTCGCCGAGGAAATCCAGAATTTCGAGGGTTTGTGGAACAATCAGACTCAAGGGCTGCGCGTCCTCGACTTCACCCGCATCTCCCACGATCTACTGCGGCAATACCAGTTGTCCCACCGACCGCAGCTTGAAGAGCGCTCCAAAAATTATCGGGTCGAACTCACCCCCGTCGCTCCCGGCACCATCCCGGCCAGCATCGTGCCGCGCGACTACCAAAAGGAGGCCATGCGCGCGTGGCTGAAGGCCGGGGGCAAAGGCATCTTCGCGATGGCCACGGGCGCGGGCAAAACGCTCACCGCTCTTTACCTCGCCTGCAAATTGCTGGAGAAGCCCGAGAACCGGCCGATGGTCATTCTCGTCGTCTGCCCGTATCTCAATCTGGCCTACCAATGGATTCGCGAGATGGGCCGGTTCGGCATCGCGCCGGTGCAATGCTTTGAGAGCAAGGCGTTGTGGGAACCAGAACTGCAGGAAGCATATCAGAAACTCTCGACCAAGCTCACTCCCATCGTCGGCGTCGTGGTCACGAACAAGACGTTTCTCTCGGCCGCGTTCCAATCCGCCCTCAAACCGAATCTCGCGGTGCATCTCTTGATCGCCGACGAGGTGCATAACCTCGGTGCACCCCGTCTCAAGGAAATCCTGCCCCAGCAAATCAAGCTGCGCCTGGGTCTGTCCGCCACACCTGAACGGCACCATGATGCCGAGGGCAGCCAGGCCATATTCGACTACTTCGGCCAGCCGGTCTTCGAGTTCGGCATCGCCGAGGCCATCAAGCAGAACGTCCTCGTCCCCTACATGTATCACCCAGTGGTGGTGTCGCTCACCGAGCCCGAAGCCGCAGAATACCTCGACCTGACCCAGAAAATTCTTCGCCTCGCCGCGCGCGGCGACGATGAGAGGTCGGATGCGCTCAAGACTCTGCTCATCAAACGCGCCCGGCTACTCGCTTCTGCCGCCAACAAGCTGCCCACGTTGCGCGGGATCATTCAGGAAATGAAGGAGCCGTTGGAACGTGCCATTGTTTATTGCGGTGACGGCTCGGTGGAATGTCCCCTCACGGATGAACTGGATCGCCAGATCACGGTCGTCACGCGCATCTTGGGCCAGGAGTTGGGTCTGCGCGTTCGCCGGTTCACCTGCGAGGAGTCCGGCGACGAGCGCGAGGAAATCATCACCGCCCTCAAAAATCGCGATCTGAATGCGGTCGTGGCCATTCGCTGCCTCGACGAAGGCATCGACATTCCCGACGTGCGTATTGGATTCCTGCTCGCCAGTTCCACCAACCCGCGCCAGTTCATCCAGCGCCGTGGCCGTTTGCTCCGGCGCTCTGACGAGACCGGCAAACGCCGCGCCGTCATTTACGATTTCATTGTCGAGCCGCCCGATTTCGGCGGCAAACTGGACGACGCGGCCTTCAACTTGGAGCGTCGCTTCTTCAAGCGCGAACTTCAGCGCATCCTCGAATTCTGCGCCACCGCCGAGAACGGCCCGGCTGCGTTGCACGAACTTGAATCTTTACGCGGCAAATACAACCTAGTAGCCCATTGACCATGTCAGCCGAGAAACCAGCGCCCGCCGAGACCAAATCTCGCATCGAATTTCAAAAGGCTCCCGAGGAAATCCGTGAACTCATCAAGGCCGTCTTGCAGGAGGAGCGTGCCGTCATGCACATGAAGACGCGGCCGGACATCTACAAAAACATCCTTCAGCACGTTAAACGCCTCGTCCAATGATCCTCGAAAAACTCATCATCGAGAATTTCCGTCAGTTTCGCGGCAAGCAGGAAATCCTTTTCTCTACCGTCCCGAATCGCAACGTTACCCTCGTTCACGCCGAGAATGGCTTCGGCAAAACGGCGCTATTGAACGCTTTGTTGTGGGGCTTCTACGGGCACGAAGGGCTCACTGAGGATCTCCCGCGGAAAGAAGTTCTCATTCACGAAGGCACCGCCGCGCGGTCACGCAATCCGGCCAGCACCTCAGCCAAGGTCACCATCTTGTTCACCCACGATACGGAAAAGTATCGCCTCGAACGCGAGCTGACGCTGGAACAGCAGAAGTTGGATGCGAAAAAAACAGATCTCGTTCTGGAGATGAACAAGGACGGCATGCCCATGACAGAGCGCCATCCCCGGGAGCGAATTCAGGCGCTCATGCCGTTCGGCATCAGCGAGTTTCTCTTTTTCAATGGCGAGCGCATCGATCACCTCGCTATGGAGGAGAACGCCGCCCTCATCACCGACGCCATCCGGCAGATGCTTGGCCTCAATCTCTTGCAGGCGGGCATTGTTGACCTGCGGCACCAGAGTGTCCTCGGCAAGCTCCGCGCCGAACTGCGTGACCGCACTAGCGCCGAAAAGGCGGCCAAGATTGATGAGCAGGCCCGCGTGGACGACGACATCACCGAGTGGGGCAAGCGCAAGGAGACCAATCAGAAGAACCTCCTCGCCACCGATGCCGAGCTGGCCACGGTGAATTCCAAACTCGAACTCAACCGCGAGGCCCATCATCTTCAGTTGCGCCGCAACGATTTGGAAAAGCAAGAGCAGGGCTTCGTCGAGCGCCTCACCGCCACCACCAAGCGCCTCGGTCAGATTGTGGCCGAGGACAGCTACGCCCTCTTTGCCGGCGACCTTGTCAAACGCGGGCGCGAGATCGTCGATAAGCTGCGCAATGAAGGAAAAATTCCCGCCCGTGTCTTGAATTCCTTCCTCAATGAATTGCTGGAGAGCCACCGTTGCATCTGTAAGCGTCACCTTGATGACGGCTCCGCCGAGCGCAAGGCTGTCGAGGAATTGATGCACTACGCCGGGGATCAGCAATTCAACAACGCCGTGGGCGCTTTGGACAATGCGCTCGGGCGCATTGAGGAAGGCGCGGAACATACCCGGCGCAGCTTACAGGCAATCAATGGCGAACGTTTGAAGATCAGCGATGACCTCAAAGCCGTGCGTGAGGAGCTGGCCCAAATTAGCCACAAGATCACGGGCAAAGACGACGAAGAAGCTCACAAGCTCGAAGAGACCCGTGTGAAGCTTTCGCTCAAACAACGCGAACTCCTAGCCGAGCAGGTGAAAAATGATCTCAAGCTGGAGGAGTTCCAAAAGCGCCGCGAGGGGCTGCGCAAGGAAATCCAGGACATCATCGACAGCGAAGCCGACGCCCAGAAAGCCCAACGCCGCCTCAGCGCCGTCGAAGAATCATCCAACCTGCTCCAGCGCATCCTCGACATTGAAACGAAAGAGTTGCGCCCGGTCTTGAACCAGGACATCGACGAGCATTTCCGGAAGATCATCGGCGTCGGCTACTGGGCCGAGCTGTCCGATGATTTCAAACTCAAGATCATGAAGCGCCTCGACGTGAGCGATGCGGACAGCGATGCCGTCAAGTCCCTCGAAACCGAGGTCGCGCTCAGTCAGGGGCAGCGGCAGGTGACTTCGCTGGTGTTCATCGCCAGCCTCGTCGCGCTCGCCCGCCGCCGTTCCGAGATTCCAACCATCATCAAGGGGCTGACCGGCTCGGAATACCCCATGGTCATGGATTCGCCCTTCGGCCAGCTCAGTCAGTTCCGTCCCGGCGTCGCCCGCTGGATTCCCGAACTCGCCCCCCAGGTCATCATTTTTGTCAGCAGCTCGCAATTTGAGGGGGATGTTGCAACCGAACTCAAGAAATCTAAACGTATCGGCAAGCGGTACTACCTAGCCTATCACGGCCCCAACATCCAGCCGGATGCCAAACGTGAACTCGAAATCGGGAAAAACTCAGTAACGGTCTACTTCGAGGAGAAGGACGAGTTCACTGAGATTTGCGAACTTGAAACCTGAGAGGACAATTGTTAAGGCGGCAACAATCGCCTTGCAACGAGTTATGAAGCCCGGTGCTCCCTGCAAAATCTACGCCGAAGTAATTGAATCATACGTATACAAGTTAGCAGGCATGTGGCGGATTAAGTTCTGCGGAACAAAATACGGCACAAGACACTTTAGGTTGAGCGCCAAGATTTCAGTGATGAACTCCATTTAGGACCTTAGCACAGCAAGACTTAAAAAACATGAATGAACCGACGAACCGACGAGCAGCTGTTGGCATGAAGCGCATCCAGCGTGGAAGCGATAAGGATGAAATAATTGCACTCTTGACATCCGACAGCGTTGGGGCTTTCAAAGAAATCTGGCGGCTAATGTTCTTTGCTGCGCTAGTGGGGTTCGCTAACAAACGGCGGGAACCTCTAAAAGCCACGCAATCTGGCGAAGGAATTCGTCAGGATAGTTTTGCTAACAATCCAGTGTGGTTGGGCACGCTTTATCTTCTTGGGCTCGTCGAAACAGGAACGACTGACGTCCTCCGTTCCGCAGAAGAAGCAGAAAACGAACGAACCAAAATCTTCGAGGAGTATGCGAATGGCGGCTTGGCGATTCTCAAAGAGCAGTTCGAGACAAGTAATGGAAGTTTGGACACACTGCTAACTTTTATCCAATCGCAAACCCAGTCGACACCGTCGCCAGACTTGTCCGTCACTATCTGAGGTAGAATCAAAAAGTCATGGCTTCGCATGCGCCGTGGAACGCGCAATCAAACCTTGTAGATTCTTCGCGTTTTGCAACTGAGCGATTCCTCGTTCGAGGTGACTTCTGAAATAGCTGGCACGGTCTTGCTTGTCTTTTGAGATTCCGTCCCTCCGGGCTCTGACTTCGAATCCGGCGAGCAAAGGCGCAGAAAGGTCTCCGGCAAAGGTGTTCCAAGACATGTCGATATTGCTGTCGACATGACCCATTAATGGAACAGGACGATTGGGGTTCGCCAGCGAATCGCAAAACGCCCACCTGCAAAGGACATTCCAATTTGCAATTCCGGTTCTCCGTTTAAGTGTGATCAGGATGTCACGGGATCGCTGGGATACCCCGATGTTTTCAAGTGGGGGGTTCATAATTCCAAAAATAGCCTTCCTTAATTTGCGTAGACTGGCTGGTTTCGTTGAACATCAGCTGATATTCACGTCCTACGAAACGCTTTAGGTGCTTCAATGAGGTTTCATCAATTTCCTCGTCGGTGGACAGCAGGATGACTTGGTGGGAAGCGACCGGGAAATATCGTTCCAAGAGATGGCGTCGGTGGGACGAATCCAAGCGCCCCAGCGGAGTGTCGATGATCGTGGGCAGGGGCCTGCCTGAAGCCTTAGCCAAGCCCCAAAGGATGGAGGTCGCCAGCAGTTGCCGCTCGCCCGCCGAAAGCCGCTCAAACGCCAGCGGCTGTCCATCGCCTCCGGTTAGCTCCAGGCGGAATGTCGAGGGATCCACCGCCAACCTGGTCACAAGACTGCTTTTGCGCAGCAGTTGCCCGAAAGACTCGAGAATCAGTCGCTCCAACCGAGCCGTATGTTTGCGGATTGCTGCAACCCGAAACTTTTTCAAGGTGTCCCGCATTCGGGCGGAATGTTGCAACAGTCGCTCGACATGCTCGCGAGCAAGCCCCCCCTCGACCCCTTCTCCGAGGACGCGCCTGTAGCGGCGGTCGGCTTCAGCGAGCTGCCGGACCAGCAGTTGTATCTTGTCGTCGTGCGCGGTCAGCGTCACCTGGTGTTGGTGTTGGCGTTGGCGCAGTTGTTCCAGTTCCGCCTGCAGACCGGCGATCGCCTCTTCGGCCGGGACCCGGGCCAGTTCTGTGTCCAAGCTGGTAAGTAGCTCCTGTAATCCCGCGAGGCTACCGAGTTGCTGCTGAATCGCCTTACGCGCTTCGGGCAGCACTGTGGCTCTCAAGTGCCGAAAGTTGTTCGCCAGATCATCGTCGGCTCCTTTGAGAATCACTTCTCCCGTTCTGCTCTGACGTTGGTCCCGGTCTTCTGCCTGAAGGGTGCCAATAAGTGTCGCATATACGACGGGAACACCTGCATTCGTGAGTTTTTTGAGTAGCGCCTCATCCCGGTCGGTCAAGATTTCGCCGACCAGGTTAGCGCGGCGCGTCTCTTGGTCTTGGAGAGCCAGCGATTCCGCCTCTTCCAACAGCCGCGGAATGAGCAACAGAGGCGCCGCTCCTGCCGCCAGCTCGCGCAGCGTCAGCTCTTGCCGTGAAAGCTCTGCGATCAGCTGGATTCTTTTCGATTCCAGCTCACCCCGGACCAGGAATAGGTTACCGCCTTCCCGTCGAAAGCGCAGTTCCACTTCGGCCAACTCCTTGCAAAGTCGGCCTACGTCGTTTCCTAGCTCACCACGCGTCTGTTGCGCTTCATCGAGCAGTTGCTGCGCCCGGGTGAACTCCTGCTTCGCTTCGTCGACCTGTTGCACCTCTTCTATGGATTTGGCCTCAGTCCGCTTTCGACGTTCGAGCACAATCAAATCTGTCTCCAGCTGGTCCACCAAATCCAATCCCAGCAGGGTGTGGATGGCGGTGCCTAGGATCTCCGCAGCATGCTCACCCTCAGCCAGGTCCTTGATTTGTTCGGCATCAAAAAAGAACAGGTGGGCAATGCCACTGGGAATGTATCCTTCGATGAATTCTTCCCAGTGCTCACTCAGATCTGTATCCAGGCTTAGATTCGTGAAGACTTCGACGGTGTCGGTCACCTCTTTGCCCGTTTCGCGCCAGGACCGGACCAGCCGGTGATGCCACGTCTCGCCTTCCACCATGCGTCGGAACTCCAGCTCAATGGCTGCGCCATCTGTCGCCGGCACGCCCCGGTGAATCATCGCTCGGAGATAATCCCGATAGCTGAGTTTCCCTCGACCAGCACAGCGGGCCTTTGTTCCATACAGAGCCAACTGGATAGCATCCAGCAGGGTTGTCTTGCCACCGCCGTTCATGCCGCCAAACAGGACGATGGGCTTCTGTCGGCTGACTGGCGCGAGATCCGCGTATTGCTCGCCGCCATAGACGCCGAAATTGCGCAGGGTAATGGAGTCCAAGATCATAGTTCAGAATACCTCGTCCTGAGCTGCTTCGAGGCCTGCTTCGTTACCAGAGAGACTGGTCAGTCCGATGGCCGCCGCTCCCCGGACCTGGGCATGCCGCTTGGCCAAGGCAATGGCGTCATCCCGGTTGTCGTAATAGTGCCGGCTAATGGCCTTCTCCAGGCGTTCAAACAGTCCAGCTCGACGAGCCCGCATACGTTGCTGGCGTTCAACGCTCAGTAGTTCTCTCGCCATCTCAAAATGAAGCCGGTCTTCCCCGCATATTTCTCCAAGAAGATTCATCTCATCAATACCTAGCACCATATTGTCATCCAACAGAGGTCCTGGAAATGGATCACCCATCACTTCGGAATAGATTCTAGGGAGATTATCCTCCATTTCATGCTTTTCTACGACCCACAGTCGACGGATTTCACGAAGTTCCTCAAGCGTGATTAACTCAATAGTGCCGACGGCAGCGGGACCGCTCCTTCTGATGAGTTGTTGAGCGGTCAATAATTTCCGAAGCCAGGTTTCGCGAGCTACTTGTGTGTAGGGGCCATGAACTAGGCGTTCATTGAAAAGCATCAGAGAACCATTCATCCGGCGGAAATCCCTAAGATGACGATCCGTCATTTCGTCTTCGCCGTCTCTCCCATTCCGAAAATCGAGAGCGTTCCGTAATTCGAGGAGCGGCATCATCCACTCTTTTTCTTGATCATTCTGAATCATCGCAGTCATGGATTTGTCTTTGTCCACGAGCGTGCATACCCAGCATCCAAAGCGACTATCACCGCAGCTTGGGGTCGAGCTGTCGACGACCAGAGGGCACTCTCCATCAGGGGAGGCTCCCTGATACATGCTGAGGAGATCTTTGTTGTTAAATCCCCATGGATTATGCACCTGCATCAAAAACATCCATACGTCATCATTTGTCCACGCCTCAATGGGTGTGTATACGAGCGCGCTAGGAAGATTGGCGTTCGGGCTAAGCCGGTCGCGAACGCGATGTTTTTCATGGCGATGCATGGTTTTTGCCCGTGCCTGGCTCTCTGCCTTCCTTGAGCCCAATAGAAGGATAGCTTCACCGCTTTGTTTTACGATTCCGCTAATAAATGCCGTTGAAGGGCTAATCTTGAGTCGCGCGGTGCACCACCGAAACTTTGGACGAGGCGCCGGATATCCTTTTCCAATCAGGTTGACCCAGAATGAGTCTTCAACTGTAGGTGTCAGTCGATGTGGAACGAATGGTGCGCGGAGTTCTTCGGCCTTTCTTCGCATCACCTCATGTGAATGGTTCACCCAAGCCGACACAACTGGATTTTCGACCAGCGTATCCGTGCTGATAACATGGATAGGTTTTCGGCGTTGATCGATTGGGAGTTCTGCGATGGCAAGCCATGTAAGCTGGAGTACAGCCGTAGAGTCTTTGCCTCCGCTGTAGCCAATAATCCAAGGAACGTCATCAGCTTGGTAGAGATCCTGAATCTCCTCCTTGAGCATTTCGAGAGTCGCCTTGAATCCCAACTCGGTGAAGGCAGACGATTTTGTGGGAATGGCCATGGATTGTCAGGATGCTTGCAGAATTGTTGACATCTTCGCAATATTGGACAGGTCGTCGGTCGGTACGCCTTCGTTAAGGTTGTGTTCAAGCCTCAATCGCAACGCCATTGCGTCGAGTGAGGTGGCCAAGGTAGGTGGATTCATCGGGATCTTCGATTGTGAGCGTCTTCAATACGCTGTTCGTCAGGTTCCAGACTAATGCCAAGCCGCTGTTTGAGGACGTTGGTGGTCAAAGTGATGTTCGTCGTCACCTTGGAGACCCTGCCTCCGATCAGGGCCCGGCCTTCCCACAAACGGGCATTTTTGCGGGACCAGTCAATCTGGCCGAGCGCCTTGAGACGTGTTCTCCAAGCACCCGGATTTCCATGCAATAACGCGTTGCCTGCCTTGCCGATGGCCTGGAGGGCAATGCCGTGCGAGTAGATGAACTCTTCGCGTACTTCACTGGCCAGTAGCTTGCCATCGCGTACCTGCGTCCAGGCGGGAAATTGCTTTGCTACCGCCTCCCAGAATTCCCGGGCCGTTTGGGCGTCCTTTTCCAGATCTCCCGTGGCGAGGCCCTGGATCAGATCTGCGCAGGCATTGTAGAAGGCGCTCAGGGTGAAAAGCTTCCGAGACCGGGGCGCGAGGGAGCTCTTTTCCAGGTCCACGATGTCCCTGAAGACGTCCGACCTCATGATGACCAGCCGGGCGAGCTTCGCTTTGTCGTTTCGTTGGTCGTAGAGCAATCCCAGCGAGCGGCTTGGGCGGATCGCATATCGGTTCAAATCGGCGAACATCTGCTGACTGCGGTTGAGTCCGATATCGAGGAAAAACACGACCGCTATGGTTTCGCTGCCCAATTCGGGCCTTTCCTCCAAAGCGGCCAAAATGGCTGCCCGGCGATGCTGTCCATCGTTGATGATGAACTTGGCATCCATGGGCACCTTGAGCAGGCCAAGCTGCCCTTGGGAATCCTTGGCATCCAGCGGCTCGAATTCGACCTCGGAATCGATGGAGGCCGTAAGGGCCGAAAAGACGTAGTCCTTCGGGTTGTCGAGAATGTAGCTGGCAATCTCCGGCACCCGCGCCTTGTTAAGCGTTCGCTGCGCCCGCAGCTCCGCCGGCAACTCCTGTCCTTCGAAAATCGAGATTTGTTTGAGCGTGCGGAGCTTCCACATTGCGACGTAATAGGCTCGCCCCGCTTGCAGCCCGCGGATCACCGGAAAGTTCAAAGTAGACAAGGACTCCATGGTTTTGCTCTTGTTTGGCAAAACATTGACCGTAGCTGGCTGTATGTCAACATAATAGCAAACACATGGAAATGCCAAACAATGGGCGGCCTGTTTACCTCGATTGCAATGCCACCACTCCGATTGAATCGGAGGTGGAACTGGAATTCGTGAGGTTCCTGCGGGAGGAGTTTGGCAATGCCGGTAGTCGCACCCACGAATTCGGTACCAGGGCCAAAAAGGCGGTCCAATGGGCACGTGATCAGGTGGCTGAGGTCATCCAATGCCAGCGGGACGAAGTGATTTTCACCAGCGGCGCGACTGAGAGCAACAACCTAGCGCTCCTGGGCCTTCGGGAGCATGGCGAGATGACGGGCCGGAAGCACATGATTGCGACCGCCATCGAACACAAGGCGGTGCTGGAACCGCTTGAGCATCTGGTCGCACGGGGCTTTGAACTCACCCTGCTGAATCCCGATGCGGGCGGGGCGGTTTCCGCCAGCCAAGTCAGGGCCGTACTCCGGCCGGACACCCTGCTCGTTTCGGTTATGCAGGTGAACAACGAAACCGGAGTGATTCAGCCCCTGGGGGAGATTGCGCAGGCCTTGGGCTCTCATCCCACCTTCTTCCACGTGGATGCCGCTCAGGGATTTGGCAAACGCATTGCTGACCTTAGGAATGCCCGATTCGATTTGATCAGCCTCAGCGGGCACAAGATTTATGCTCCAAAAGGCATCGGAGCGCTCATCACCCGTCGTCGTGGCTACGAGCGCCCGCCCCTGACTCCCCTAACGTTTGGCGGCGGTCAGGAGCGGGGACTCCGCCCCGGCACTCTACCGGTCGCCCTGATTGCAGCCTTGGGCAAAGCAGCCGAGTTGGCGGTTCGCGACGAGTCCAAGCGGCGCGCCTACTGCCAACATTTCAAGGACGCCGCGTTGAAGGCACTGAAGCAGGTTGGTGGAATTCCTGTGGGCAACCAGGAGCAGGTGGTACCCAGCACGCTGAACATTTCTTTCCCCGGTTTGGATTCGGAAGCCGTGATGCTCGCCCTGAAAGAGTTGGTGGCTATTTCCAATGGTTCAGCATGTACGTCTCAGTCCTACTCCCTAAGCCATGTCCTTACCGCCATGGGGTTGCCGGAGGACCAAATCCGTGGCGCTCTCCGGCTTTCCTGGAGCCACTTGACCCCTCCGCCCGATTGGACGGGCGTGGTAAAGGCAATCCGTCTCCTCGGCGGTTGATTGAAACCACGCAAAAGATCCCTTGGCGCCATCTCGAACCCGCTCACAATCGGGACGTTCGACGTCTGTGGTTAAGGTTTTGGTTCAACCCTGCCTTGTCCAGGATCTGAGTGAACTCCTCACGGTAAGGAGGAACTCCAAAGGCTTCTGGGATACCCAGCTTGCGCAGCTTCGCACTGTATGCCAGCAGTTGCTCCTGTCGTGGGTCCGAGGCTGAGAGCAGCCGTTCTTTGTAAAAGAGCAATTGCCCATCGGCACTATGGTCAAAAACCTGCACCCAGCGGGTGCGCAGGTTTACTTTAATCCGCTGCCTGAGCTCCGGCAGCGCCTTACCGTCGAAATCGTCGTAGATTAGGAACGTTGCCTTACCCGAGCTCTTGTGCAGCTTGATTACGTCCACTTGGGCAACGTCGCCAAAAATGGCGGTCGCACATCCGACGTAGGCGCGGAGCACAGTGGGAAGAGCGCCGAGTAGGCTGCGATGAAAATACAGCGCCTGTGAATCCTGCCACCCCAGGTCCAATCCATCGCAGGCAATTTCGACCTCGCCTGGATCGCCCGCCGCGTAGAGCAGCTCGATTCCCTTTTCGAGGGCGCGAGTGTAGTTGCCGAAGAAGGCGCGGATGTCAGTGCGGAGGCTCGCCGATAGGTGGCCAAAAGGAATGCGCTTACGTAAGTTTGCGAGGGCCACATATACCAAGAGGTCGCGCCCCCTCTCTTCGGTTGCCCGTTTGAATTCCGCAGATCCCCCTTTTTGAACAAACAGGCGGAAAGCCTGTTTCGGCGTGCCGATTTGCTCTCGGAGCTTGGCCCAGAGCGGGAACTCATCGGCCTCAGGGAGCCGCCCAAGCTGGAGCACAGTGTTCCAATACGCATCCAACAATTCCTGATTGCCTTCGTAGAGCAGTTCCCAACGCCGCTTGACGGGCTGGCCAATGCCGAGTCGGACCTGGATCATTTCCCAGTCCACATTTTCCACCCCGCCACCTTCCACAAATGCCCGCAAAGCCCGCCTGGGACTTCCTAACAGGGCCGTCAGCTCGGATAGTCTGCCGAACTCGGCGTCGACCGGCAGGCGCCCAAGCTGCATCGCAAGTTGCCCGAAGGGTTCGAGAAGTTCCCGGTGTTCGTCGTAGAGCGCTTTCCAAAGGCTCCCAGGCGCTCCAAGCCCGAGTCTTGCGCTGATCTGATTCCAGTCAATTGGACGCCGGTTGCGCGCGAACAGGAAGTCCTGCTGATGGGCAGGGTTGCGGAAGACGTAGAATACTCCCAAGGCTGCCGGAACTGCCGTGCAATCGAGCGCGTCCTCTATGTACTGCTGCAACTCGTGCTGCTCGAAGAACTTCTGGAAGGTGTTCCGCTGGGTCAGGACCCCATCGCGGAAGGCTGAGGCCCGTCCGCTATCGACGGTCTCGTGAATGAGTGCTCCGACGACCAGGATTCGTCGCGCGAGTCGGTAAGCCTTCACCAGGGTTTCGATTCGCTCCACCGGGTCTTCAATCACATTCAGGACGAACCCCAGATTCACGATGTCCGCTTCCCGTCGAGGGCCATCCGGCCGGTGAACCGGATCCCAACCCCAGGCGTCGGTTCCCAGTGCCGTCAGCCCTCGCACATCGCTGCCCTGCCCACATCCGTAGTCAAAAACCGAATCGCCCGACTTGAGTAGGCCATATTCAAACAGAGTCTTAATCGGTTTGGACAAGTCATAACGGGTCAGCGCCGTCTTGTAACGATTAACCACGGGCAACAACGGAGGAATTGCCACGGTATCGGCGGAACGCGGACAGATTGTATGGCCATTCAATTCCAGATCTTTAGCCGCCAGCAGTCGATCCCAATTCAGTTTGAAACCGATTGTCGCGGTCTCCTCGTATAGGCCAGCTGCCTCTTCGGCCGCTGTCAACGCCGCGAAGACATCCCGATGCGGATGGCCCACGGGGAGGAAGAGCTCTTTTCGATGAAGGATAGGTGGATTAAGGTTTTCTGCATAATTCGTCCGGCGGATTCGGTTCGTAACCAGGTCAATCGTCGCTGCCAGCTCCAACTCCGGGTGCGGATTCTCAAAGAAATCCCGATAACTTAGGAAAGAGATCTTAAGTTCATTGTTTCTGAACTTAATAACGTTGTACTCCGGCCCGATTTTGAAATCATCACGGAGCAGAACGAGCAAATCTACCAAGGGCTTCGGAACGGCTCCATCAAGAGTGTTCTTCCCAAGGTACACGTAGGTTGCGCCGGGCAGTCGTTTGCCAAACGGAATCCTCGAAACAGCGTCCTGAAATTCTGGCAGCGTCATTACTCTGCGGTCACTCTGCGGCAATAACTCCTGTAATTGTGAGCACAATCTTTTCCACAACAAAATCGGTCGCTTCAGCATCCGAACTGGCCACTGAGTGGCTGAGCAGCGCCGCTGTCCGGCGCGCCTTCCGGGTCAACAGTTGTGATTTGATGCATCTGCGCACAGACGGAAAAGTGCGATTCAAAAAGGCTGGGCAAGGCTACCTGTATCCTCGCGCAGATCTCGCAAGGCTACTCTCGCAACGGAGGAACATCTAAGCCGCATTCCAAAATCTTCCAACTCTACACTTACGAGTCAATATTCGTGGTTGTTTCGATTTCCCGAACGGTGAGTACGGTGAGATTAAGCACAATGCAACGCAGCATTGAAGGCAGGGCCGACGCATCAGATTTTGAGGAGGTGGCGTAGGTAAACTGGGTTGAGAGCGGCGTGGAGCTGTTTTCTGTGGATGCCGCGTGCGAGGGATTTGTCGTGGCGGAGGATGTTGAGGGCGAG
>JANXMD010000584.1 GCA_025354845.1 Verrucomicrobiota bacterium
AAACGCCGTGTTCTTTAGCATCCCGTTCCCAGCAAAAGCGGCAGAGGACTGCCGCACTCCGGGACCGGCGGAGTCCATCGGCTCGGATGGGGAACCACCCCTCGGGGATCCGCCTCGTTCCCTCGGCGGCTACGCAGATGAGCGCGGCAGCGTCTTGGAGTGCGCGAGTCCTCTCGCGCTCTCGCCTCGCGAACCCCATTGAAGGACCAACCGCCTCGTCATTTCGCATCCCGTTCCCAGCAAAAGCGGCAGAGGACTGCCGCACTCCGGGACCGGCGGAGTCCATCGGCTGGGGGGGGCCACCTTTTCCCGGCGTTGATCGAGCAGTAACGGCGTTTCGACGCGGTTGGGTTTGGACGCGAATCCGACTCTCGATTAATAATCCGCTCGCATGGTCATCCATCCGTCGTCGCCCACCAGCCAAACGCCGGCCTTAACACCGCGCATCGGGCTCATCGATGCCATCATGATTGTCATCGGCGGTATCGTGGGCGCCGGAATCTTTCGCAATCCGCATGTAGTCGCCCAGGAGGTTCATTCTCCAACTTTGATTCTCGGGGCCTGGATTCTGGGAGCCTGCATTGCCATGGCCGGGGCGTTCGTCTACGCCGAACTGACAGCGCTGCGACCGGCCGTGGGTGGGCAGTACGCGTTCTTCCGCGAAGTGTTTCATCCCGCACTCGCCTTTATTTACGGCTGGGGCTTGTTGCTGGTCGTCCAGACCGGGGGGATGGCGGCCGTGAGCGTCACCTTCGCCGATTACGCCCTGAAGCTAACCGATGCGCTCCTGGGGCCGGGAACCCGATCCCTTCTGAACCAACTCGGCGGCACCGTGGGGGTGAGCGCCAGCCAGTGCCTTGCCGTCATCGCCCTCGCCGGACTCACCTTCATCAACTGCCTGGGCGTCCAATTAGGCACCCTGGTCCAGTCGCTGCTGACCGTTCTCAAGATGTTGGCGATCGGCGGACTCGTACTCGCGGGCTGGCTGCTGGCTCCTGCGGCCACGGGCACCGCCGCGGCCACCGAGATCGCGGCCAACGGTGATCGCAATGTCTTTCTGGCCCTCGGCGCCGCCATGGTGCCGGTGTTGTTTGCCTACGGCGGCTGGCAGACCGCGTGTTTCGTGGCGGGCGAAGTTAAAAATCCCCGACGGAACCTACCCATTGCCTTGCTGCTCGGCGTGCTGGGCGTCTTGTTGATGTACCTTGGAGTGAGCTGGGTTTGTCTCCGGGTGCTCGGACCGGCGGGGCTGGCGGCCACGACCACACCTGCCGCCGAGGTCATTCAACGGGCCCTCGGCGACCGGGGCTCGATCTTTCTCTCGATCGGCATCGTGGTCTCCACCCTGGGTTTTCTGAGCCAGGGGATGCTGACCGCGCCGCGGGTCTATTACGCCATGGCTCGTGACGGCCTGTTCTTCCAATCGCTCGCCCGCCTCCATCCGGTGAGCCAGGTGCCCGTAGCCGCCATCGCTCTCCAAGGAGTCACTGCGATGATCATTACGTTGATCGGTCGCTACAACGAAATCCTCAACTACGTGGTATCGGTCGACTTCGTCTTTTACGGTCTCGCGGGCGTCTGCATTTTCCGCTACCGCCGCCGTGCCCCTTCGGAAGATCCCGGCATCACCGGCGCTTTCCGCGTGCCCGGGCATCCGTGGACAACGCTCTTTTTCATCATCTGCTGCTGGGCCGTGGTGGCCAATTCCGTCATCGTCCAACCCGCGCAAAGTCTCATCGGGTTTGGCGTCCTAGCTCTCGGCGCGCCGGTCTACTACCTTTGGCACCGCCGCGGTTCCTCGGTGTAATTCCCACCTGCCATCATGCCTCCGCAAATCGTTCGATCCGATTACATGCATTGGGCGAAAACGCTCCAAAGTGCGCCCTACAATCTCGGCAACAGCGGGCTCAGCGCCTGTCCGCTCGCGTGTCTACCGGTCCGTCTGGAGGATCTCGAATTGAGCGGCCCGAGCTTCTACGGCTGGCCGCCGCTCCAGTCCGCCCTGGCCGCGCATCTACAGGTTCCCCAAAATTGTCTGGTCCAGTCGATCGGGACCTCGCTTGCCAATCACCTCGCGATGGCCGCACTGCTGGAACCCGGTGATGACGTACTCATCGAGGCGCCCGCCTACGAGTTGCTGGTGACCACGGCCGGGTATTTTCGAGTGAACGTACGCCGCTTCCAGCGTCCGGCCGCACTGAATTTCCAGATCGATTGGGAGAGCCTCGAAGCCGGCCTGACGCCCCGAACGAAACTCGTCGTTCTCACCAATCTCCACAATCCCAGCAGCGCGCTTCTGTCACCGGAATCCATCCGACGCGCGGCTGCTCTGGCGGCCCGCGTCGGTGCGACGTTGCTCATCGACGAAGTCTACTTTGACGCCGCGTTCGACTGCACGCCCCACACCTCGTTTGGCCTGGCCGACAATATTCTGGTGACCAGCAGCCTGACCAAGGTCTACGGGCTGAGCGGTATCCGCTGTGGTTGGATTCTCGCCCAACCGGAACTCGCCGAGCGACTCTGGCGGTTGAACGATCTCTTCGGTGTAATCCCCGCCCATGCTGCCGAACGATTGAGCGTGGTCGTGCTGCAGCATTTTATCCGCGTTGCCGACCGCGCCCGGGGCATTCTGAATCCCAATCGTGAGGCGTTGAATGCATTTCTCGCATCGCGGACCGACCTGGACTCCACGCCGCTCACCGCCGGCACGGTGACCTTTCCACGGGTCCGCTCCGGACGGGTGACGGAATTGTGTGAGATCCTCCGCCGAAAATACGACACCACCGTCGTTCCCGGTCATTTCTTCGAACGCCCCGATCACATCCGCATCGGGATCGGCCGGGACCCGGTCGAAACCACCGAAGGACTCCGTCGACTGGGGCTGGCCTTGGACGAAGTGCGTTGACCGGTCGGCCGGCGATCGGATTCCGAACGCCCAGCCAGCATCCACGTCGCGATGCTGGTAGCCACCGCTGGAACCGTGGACGAGGCGCCGAAGCACGCGTGACCGCTTTTTCGGAAATCCTGCTCGGCCGAAGAGGCGTGCAATCCCAGTAGGTCCGGCGGGGTTGGATTGGCCGCTCGCGCGCACTAGCGCCCCAAGCCGAACTCACTGCTCATTCGCACCACCTTCCCGTGGCGAAACTGAACCTCAATGAGCTTGGAGCTGCCGACGGGTTTTCCATTCCCATCGCGCAGGATACCGATTTGGCGCTTCGTCCTCGCATCAAACACGTCAGGCGTGTGACACCATGCATAGTGGCCATCGAGACTGAAATTCACCCAGCCATGCCCGGTGACGCTGAGTCCAACATGGCCCTTCGGAGCGGGAGGCATTTGAGTGGAATCGAACACGAACAATTTTTTCCCATCCTGATCGCTGATCCAAAGCTCCCGTCCGTCAGGGGTCAGTGCGGCGCCGTGAGTCCGGTGCTCAATCGGGTTCTCGCCGGCGAAAACCCGATGAATTGCTCGCCCTTTCTCAAGATCGACCACATCGAATCCCACGTGTTTACCCAGGCACACGTAGGCGAACCGCTGCCGTCGATCGATGGTGAAGGGAAAGACTCCGAATTCACCGACGTCGGGGATCTGAGCGATCCGCTTCTCATTCCGTGGATCGAAGACCGACAGGGTGGTGATGGTGCCGAGATAGAGCCGTTTTCCATCCGGGCTCAGAATGCTGTTGTGGGCTCCGGTCCCAACCTGGATTCGGTGGAGTTCCTGACCAGTGTTCCCATCGATCACGACCAAGCCACCCTTGTTTGATCCTTCCCACCATCCCGTGGGCGCAAAGACTTTGCTGCCATCGAGCATCACAGAAGAACGGTCGCAACCTCCCGAGTACTGCTGCTCCCACACCACTCGATCGGATTCCAAATCGTAGCGCCCCATACGCCGTTGGGTGGTGGAATAATAGAGGGAATGGGTGGCCAAGCAGCCGGTGAGGCCGCGGGCACCGCCGGAGAGGTTGAGCCCCTGGATGCGCCGGACGAACTTGAAGCCCGCATCGATGTCGAACACCAGAAGGCCGAGTCCGGAAGCGGACTCAGCCTGCGCGCCATCCGGGGTGGCGGCGTAAAGGTAGCGATGAAGCGCCGAGTCGTCGCCCAAGGCAGTCGCGAAAAGGAACCAGGCGGCAAGGGGGCCAATCCAGAGTCGGGACATGGTCAAACCGTCTCTAGATTTCCGATGAGGTGTCAATGGATTGAAGAAACGAGCCGGAATGGGTTGGCGTCCACCCTTAGCACAAGTTGCGCTGCGGGCGTTGATGCCGAATACCGAGGGTGGCCTACCCTCAATCTATCCCTTCAGATCCGCCGTAGGCTTGACCGTGAGCGTCGTAGCGGTCCATCCCCACCAAAAAGGCGGGCTCCGGTAATCGGAGCCCGCCCATGCTCAAGGGAATTTCAGGGTCAAGCCGGCAGGCTCACTGATACTTGATCTCCAAGACGGTCCCAGTTAGCGAACTGCTGAGGATCTTGTCAGAGCCTTGGACGCGGAAGAATTTCGTGGCACCCGCGACTGAGACCTTGATGCTCTTGGCGACGGTGTCGACGGTCGCGTCGGTGACGGCGCTGTAGGTCCCGTTGACCGTGGCCGAACCGACCAGGGAGACGCTCGCGACTGCCGCCGGGAGGCCGCGGATGATGACGCCGCTGACGCCACCGGAGTTGTCCTCCATTTCGGCGAACCAGAGGTAATCGCCGGCCTTGATGTCAACCGTCACGGTGCGCGGCTGGCCGAAGGGTAGTGAGTCGCCAGCGTCGTTCTTTCCAGAATAGCTGCCGGTGTTCTGGTTCGCGGGCTCTTTCGTGCCCTTGATATCATCCACCCAGACCTTCCCGAAGCGACTGCTGTCGGTGGTGCGGCCTTCAAAGACCGTGACGTTGTACTTTCCGGCCTTCAGACCGGCGAAGCGCATGAGGCTCTCAGTTCCAGAAGTGTCCGGATTGCGATACAGGTAATCATCCTTCACGGAAGCGGGAACCAGTACGCCGTCGTAAATCACCGCGATGCCTTCTTTGGTCGGGTTGTTGCCCGTCTGGCCGAGCATGTACGCCGGGCTATCCGGACTCACCTTTTCCGCGAGACTCTTGTTGTCCAGGATGGTCATGGTCACGTTCTTGTTCCCATCCAGGGAGAAGTCGGTGAGCTTCCAGGTGACTTCCGTGGCGTCCGCGTTTGCAGTGCCCTTGAGGCTTGCGGTACCATCGGTCACGTTGGCATTGGGATCCGCATAGGTCCACGTCGGGATCACGTTCCAATCCTTCAGCGGATCGAGCGACCCCACCGGATTTCCGTCGGGATCCAGCTGCGGAGATCCGTCGGCACCGTTCGGCACTCGTTCATTTTCTGCCGAACTAAAGTCGATCTTAAAGAGGCCAGGGGATTCGATCGGATCCACGGAACGGACAATCATGCCGCTGACGCCGCCGGAGTTGTCCTCCATTTCCGCGAACCAGAGGTACTCGCCTGCTTTCAGCGTGACGGTGACCGTCCTGGGCTGGCCCTTGTAGAGCTTGTTCCCAGCGTCACTGACGCCGGAATAGTTGCCGGTGTTCTGGGTCGCAGGCTCCTTCGCCCCAGTGATGTCATCCACCCAGATCTTGCCATGCCGTCCATCGCCGTCGGAGGTGCGCCCTTCGAAGACCGTGACGTTGTAGGTTCCCGGGTCGAGATTGGCGATTCGACTCAGGCTCTCGGTCCCCGCGGTATCCGGGCTTCGGTAAATGTAGTCATCCTTAACTATGGCAGGGACATAGACGCCATCGTACACCACATTGATTCCCTCCTTCGTTGGGTTGTTGGCGGTCTGTCCCAACATGTAAGGGGGATTGTCCGCATTGAGCGCTAGCGCGAGCTTCTTGTTGTCGAGAATCGTCAGCGTGACGTTCGTCTTCGGGCTCGAGGAGGAGTCAATCAACTTCCAGGTCACTTCGGTGCCGTCGGCATTGGCTGTGCCCTTCGCACCGGCACCGCCGTCGATCACGTTGGCATTCGGATCCGCAAAGGTCCAGGTTGGGATGACCGTCCAGTCCACCAGCAGCGGGGGAGCCTGGGTCGGATTGCCATCGGCATCCACTGGGATGCGTTCGTTCTCAGATTGGCCAAAGTCGATCTTGAACAGACCCGCTTGCGTTTCGACCGCAAACTGTGAACCAACCGCGGCAGCGGCCACGGCCGTCAATATCCATCCCGGAATTTTCACGATACCAGTCCTCATAGATTTGGAGTTGAGTTTTAACTGTTGGGTAGTGGAGGGAAGCTTTGGAGAAGGCACAAACCGACAAGTGTGCCACGTTATTGGGACGTTTTCAGGCAAAGGTTGCCTTGTCGATAACTAGTTTTGGGAAGCGGCTAAAGTGGGTGCACAACGGGAAAAAGGTGCGGAAGAAGTCGTACCTGCTCACAACGGTTACATCGTGTGCCCTCCAGTGAGTTTTGGGATGCCCCGGGCGCTGAGAGCCTGTCTGAGGATCGAGTACGAAAGAGCGATCTACCCCGTCATGAGTCGTGGCGACCGAGGGGAGGGAATTTTAAGTGGGCAGCTCCGGTCCAAACGTTCTTAGGAGCCATGGCAACCCCTCGCACGAAGGCCTGTTTCGCTGTCTGATGAGGTAAGCCATGAGAGGGGGCGACCGCTCCAAAGCGGTTCGCCCCCTGACTCCAAACTCCGCTCAATCGTGTTAGTGGGGTGGCAGGATCAGAACAATCGCACCTTCAACAGAACTACCAAGTGTGGCCGTGACTTTCACACTGACCGCCTGGATTAAAGTAGAGGTCCGGGCCGTGAAGGATACCGACTTCTGCCCGGCCGGCACGAAGACCGAAACCGGTACCGTAAGGACTCGGGAATCAGAACTGAAGAGCAGGACGGTGGCTCCACCGACCGGTGCCGTCGCGGCCAACTGGATTTCCCCAGAAGCCTCGTTGCCCCCATCCACCGGCGAAGCAATGGTGACCGACCGGATCATTCCGGTCGCAGAACTCGGGGCAAATCCTGCCACAAGGTTGCGATTAGCGCTTGCGACGAAACGGTAACTGGCCGACCCGCTGACTGCGACACCTCCCTCGGTCCAACCCGTAAAGGCATAGCCAGCTTTCGCAATGGCGACCACCGTCACGCTGTTCCCACTCTTGATCGAACCGCCGCCGGTCGTCATACCGCCCGCCACCGGTGAGGCGACAGTGGAGATCCTATACGTAATCGGGGCAAATCCAGCCACGAGACTGCGATTGGCGCTTGCGACAAAGGTGTAGCTGGCCGACGCGCTGACCCCGACACCTCCCTCGGTCCAACCCGTAAAGGCATAGCCAGCCTTCGCCGTGGCGATCACCACCACGCTGTTTCCACTGTTGAACGTGCCGCCCCCGCTCGTCGTGCCACCGACCAAGGGCGAAGCGATCGCGGAAATGGTGTACGTGATCGGAACAAACCTCGCCACGAGGCTGCGATTGGCGCTTGCCACAAGGGTGTAGCTGGCCGACGCGCTGACTGCGACGCCTCCCTCGGTCCAACCCGCAAAGGCATAGCCAGCTTTCGCCGTGGCGACGACCGTCACGCTATCCCCACTGTTGAACGTTCCACCGCCGCTCGTCGTGCCGCCCGCCACGGGCGAG
>JANXMD010000628.1 GCA_025354845.1 Verrucomicrobiota bacterium
GCTTTTCCTGGATGAAATCGCCAACGTTCCCTTGAGCCGACAGGCGAAACTGCTTCGCGTTCTCGAATCCCGGAGCTTTGAGCGGGTTGGCTCCTCGCGCACTCAACTGGCCGACGTTCGATTGGTAGTGGCCACGAACGCCGATCTGCACGCAGAGGTCGCGGCCGGCCGCTTTCGGCAGGATCTTCTTTTTCGGCTCAACACCATCGAGATCCACCTGCCGCCGCTACGCGAGCGTCTGGAAGACATCGAACCCCTGGCCCACTTTTTCCTCGAGCAGCAGGGCGCGCGATACCGCAGGTCGATCGCCGGATTCGAGGCGGGGACGCTGGCGATTCTGAAAGCCCACCGTTGGCCCGGAAACGTGCGGGAATTGAGCCACGTGATCGAGCGAGCCGTGCTGCTGGCAAACGGACCCACAATTCGCGTCGCGGATCTGGGGCTGTCCGCGAATCGCGATGCGGCGCCACGCTTGGAGGACATGAGTCTGGATGACGTGGAACGATTCCTGATCCGCCAGACCCTCGCCCGCTGCGAAGGAAATGCCATGAAGGCGGCGGAGCAATTGGGGTTGAGCCGAAGTGCGTTCTATCGACGGCTGGAGAAGTACGGTCTGTGAGCGCGCCGCAACTCAAATTCGAACGCCGTCTCAAGTGGCTGACGGTTGCCGTGGGGTTACCGGGTTCCTTGACGTCCATCGTGCTGATTTGGAGCGGGGAGCATGACGCGAATCTTCGTTGGGTGGTCACGTTGCTGGTTCTGACGGCGTGGGCCATCGCCGCGGCCTCGCTCGTTCACCGAGTGGTATTTCCGTTGCAGACGCTGGCGAATCTCCTGGGCGGCTTGCGCGAGGGGGACTACTCGACCCGAGCGCGTGGAGCGGTTCGGGATGACGCCCTCGGCGAGGTGCTGATTGAGGCGAATGCGTTGTCGGAGACGCTGCGGGAACAAAGACTCGGAGCGCTCGAAGCGACGGCGCTGCTGCGGACCGTCATGGAGGAACTCGACGCCGCGGTATTCGCCTTCGATGACCAGCAACGACTGCGGTTGGCGAATCGCTCTGCCGAACATCTATTGCGACGACACCCGGAGGGGTTGCTTGGGCGGACGGCTTCCGAACTGGGGCTGGGGGATTGCTTCTCGGGCACACCGTCCCAAACTCTATCGCTCGTATTCCCCGGAGCGGCCGGTAGGTTCGGCGTGCGAAGATCAAGCTTCAGGCAGGCCGGCTTGCCGCACCATCTCCTGGTCTTGAGCGATCTCAGTCGTGCCCTTCGCGAAGAGGAGCGCCAGGCTTGGCAGCGTCTGGTTCGGGTCCTCGGGCATGAACTGAACAATTCCCTGACGCCAATCAAGAGCCTCGCGGGAAGCCTCGAGACTCTCGTCGCTCGCGATCCCCTCCCGGAGGATTGGCGGGAGGACACGCGTCGGGGCCTCGAAGTGATTTCGACCCGCGCTGAGTCCCTGACACGATTTCTGGAGGCGTACGCTCAACTTACCCGCCTCCCGCCGCCACGACTTCAGCCAGTGGACCTCGCACCCCTCCTTCGGCGCGTGGTGGCCTTGGAGCAACGGGTTCGGATTGTTCTGAGGGAAGGGGAGGCGGTGAGACTTCAGGCGGATTCGGATCAGCTGGAACAATTACTGATTAACCTTTTGCGCAACGCGGCCGAAGCCATCCTGGAGCTTGGAGCGGCATCAGGTGGTGGAGATCCGATTGAAGTCTCTTGGGCGCGGCGCGACGCGGAGGTCGAGATTGTGGTCCGCGATGCGGGCCAAGGCTTGGCCAATCCATCCAATCTCTTCGTCCCCTTCTTCACCACGAAGCCGAAGGGAAGCGGCATTGGATTGCCACTTTGCCGGCAAATTGCTGAAGCCCACGGCGGCAGGCTGGTCCTGGAGAATCGCCAGGACCGTCCAGGGTGCATCGCGCGGGCGATCCTCCCGGTGCCCTGAAATGAAGCGTCCCATATTTGGGACGAGCTAATCCCGGGAATGGGTAATTCCTGAAACCTCTGCCCGAGGAGCGGGTTGTAAGGACTACTTCGAATTCTCAATGCCCGCCTGAACCAAGTGCAGGTTCTGCGCCCTGGAGCCGACTTGGCATCAAGACTGCGGATGGGGAATCGGTAGGTGCGGAGTTTCGTTTGAATTCGCCGCCGATGCCGAAGCCGAATGCCCCTGGTGTCCAGTCAGTCTGAAGTGATTTGCGCAAAGCGAGGTGGAAATCCTCGTCGCCGATTCCGCCCCTTGAGCCCAGGGGTGTCATGCAGTCACGCGACTCCGTTGAATGTATGAATCCCCTTGCCGCCAACGGTCGTGTCGATGCATCCGGGGGGATGCCAGCTGTGAAACCAGCGTCCGGTTTCACCTTAGGCTCTCCTACGATGGATATTGCACGTCCCGATATTGCCCAAAAAAAGCGCCGACAACGATGGGTTCTGTCCCTTGGATCCTTGGCCGCAATTGCGGCGATCTCAGTGGTACTGGCTCGCCTTGAACCGGCCTCACCCAAGGTCGAGAACCCGTGGATCGACACCGTCAAGCGTGGCGAGATGCTGCGACAGGTCCGCGGCAACGGGATCCTGGTTCCGGAACAAATTCAACTGGTCCAGGCGGATACGGCGGGCGTGGTT
>JANXMD010000623.1 GCA_025354845.1 Verrucomicrobiota bacterium
GCGGGATCGCCGTGCCATTCCCACCCGACCAATCCCGGCACGGCATCACCGTGTTTCATGCCGGTGCCCTCGAAGATCCAGTGATCAGGCATGACGCACGCCCAGTCGGCCCCGCCGGTTACGACACCCGTGCTGTGGGCGCCGATGAGCTCATTGGCGTAGGGCCGTTCGTGGGGAAGGGTGTTGATGGCGACGAAATCGCGTGTGCCATGGGGAGGCCCGAAAACGCCGGTGCGTTCGAAGACGCGATCCGGCTTTCCGCGGCCGTCTGGATGGAGGCCAATGCGCCCGTAGCAGGTGTCACCCGAAAGAAACGCCACATTCACACCGGCGGCGACGGCGGCTTGCACGTTCCGAAACATCTCAATCGACCAGTACTCGTCGTGGCCCGCGGACAGCAAGAGCTTCCCCCGACGCAGGCCTGCGGCGTCTTGGTGCGTGTCGCGGTTGGAGATGTAGGTGACGTCGTACCCGTGCTGTTCGAGCCAGAAGGCGATTGGGAATTCCCACAGCAGAAACTCGCCAGATCCCTGCGAGAGCGGGGCGTCGAAGATCTGGCAGTAGCGTCCGTAAGGTCGGTTGAAGCTGACTTCGACATTGCCGCCCCAATACCAGGAGTCCCTGCCGTCGTCGTAGAGGGCGAAGTTGGTGGGCCAGCGATTGTAGGCCTGCCAGGTGTGGTCGCTGCATTGGAACACGACCCCGGCCTTCCGGTCGTCGCGCACGATGAAGATCACGTAGCTCTGCCAACCGCCGTGTTCGGCGGTGAGCTTGCCGAGGTACACGCCGCTCAACCAGTCCCGGGGAATCCTAAGCGTGGCCGAGGCGGTCCAGTCACAGTCGCGCCGGCGTTTGGGGCCGACCGGTGGATCCGGCTGGATTCGGCCGGACAGCGGGCCGAGCTCATGCACTTTCCGTCCGCCGGTGCCGCCGTACCAGCCGAGGCGAAAGAACTCCACGCGGAACGGGGACGGGGGATTGGTGCTGACGTACAGGCTCAGTTCCTCACCGGCGCGGATCGAGGTGTGGGAGCAGTAGCCTTCGATCCAGGGGCACCGCCACTTGCTGGCTGGATCGACACCCGTGTGGGTCAACTGCCAGTCGGTGGTGCCGGGACGTGCGTTTTCCACGGCGATGGCATTGGAGCGGCTTGGGCGGGTGTGGAGATTGGCACAGCCCGCTGCTGCGGCTGCCGACGCCAGAGTGCCGGTGGCGGCAAGTTGCTTGAGAAAGCGACGACGGTCGGAATCCGGCTCCGGAGACATGAGCGCATCGTGGCATCCCGGAACCGGCGAGTCGAATCCCGCATTTTGAGTGCTTCGGAAGAATCCCCGGTATCGGGCAATCTTCGGGAGTGGACAAAAGGGACGGGTATTCCATCGTTGCGCGTCGTTTTCTGGAACCCGCGATCGCCTCTCTGCCTCATGTCTCCATATGTCCTCCCTCGTGTCCGCCGCGGACTATTGATCCTGCTTACCGTCCTCGCTGCCGTCGCGGCGAGAGCTGCGGACGACAAGGAGGCCCGCCTGTTGCGCTTTCCTGCCGTGCACGGAAACCAGTTGGTGTTTACCTATGCCGGGGACCTTTACACTGTCCCGTCAGCGGGCGGTGTGGCGCGGCGGCTGACCAGTCATGCGGGCTTCGAGATGTTCCCGCGCTTCTCACCAGACGGAAAGCAGCTCGCCTTCACCGCGCAGTATGATGGCAACACCGAGGTGTACCTCATGCCGTCCGAAGGCGGGGCTCCCAAGCGGTTGACCTATACGGCAACGTTGGAGCGCGACGACGTGTCCGACCGCATGGGGCCGAACAGCATCGTCATGACCTGGCGCGATGATTCCACGATCGTATACCGCTCGCGCCGCAAGGACTGGAATCCGTTCAAGGGCCGGCTGACGCTCGCGCATGTCGAGGGCGGCGTTCCCGAGGAATTGCCGCTGCCCCGGGGCGGCTGGTGCTCGTTTTCACCCGATCGCAAGAAGCTCGCGTACAACCGGGTGTTCCGTGAGTTCCGGACTTGGAAGCGCTATCGCGGTGGTCAGGCGGATGAAATCTGGATCTACGATTTCGAGACCAAGCAGACCGAGAGAATCACCAAGGACGATGCTCAGGACTTGTATCCGATGTGGGTGGGTGAGCGGATCTACTTCGTTTCCGAGCGCGATGAAAATCGTCAGGCCAACCTGTATGTCTTCGACCTCAAGACCCGGCAGACCCGGCAGATCACCAAGTTCACTGAGTTTGCGGTCAAGTTCCCGTCTCTCGGCGACACGGCCATTGTCTTTGAGAATGGCGGCTTCATCCATCTCATGGATCTGGCGACCGAGTCGGTGGTGCGGGTGCCCATTGAGATCCATGAAGACCTGGCCTCCGGCCGTGACGGCTGGCGCGATGTGAGCAAATCGGTCGCAAGCTTTGATCTCGCCCCCGATGGTTCGCGCGTTGTGTTTGGGGCGCGTGGCGATGTGTTTACGGTTCCGGCAAAGCACGGCCCGACGCGGAACCTCACCCAGTCGGCCGGTGTGCATGAACGCAATGCCGTGTGGTCGCCGGACGGACGCACCATCGCGTACATCTCCGACGCCTCCGGCGAGGACGAGATTTATGTGCGGCCGCAGGACGGAACCGGGACTCCGACGCAGCTCACGAAGGCGGCAGACACCTACAAGTACGAGCTGCAGTGGTCGCCCGATTCCAAGCACGTCTTGTGGTCGGACAAGAAGAACCGGCTGCAGTTTGTCGATGTCCAATCCAAAGAGGTCACCGTGGTGGATACGGCGTCCTGGGAGATTCACGACGTCTCCTGGTCGCCCGACAGTCGTTGGATCGCCTACACCCGTCCCGAGCCGCGCCAGTTTCACACCATTCAGATCTACAACCTGGAGACCAAGCAGCGTGTGGCCGCAACGGATGGCTGGTTTGAGGCGTCGAATCCGGAATTTAGCTCCGACGGCAAGTATCTCTTCTTCGTTTCGGATCGAACCTTCAATCCCACCTACGGGCAGACCGAGTGGAATCATGTGTACACCGACATGTCGCGGATCTACTTGGTCACGTTGGCCCGGGACACCAAGTCGCCGTTCGCCCCCAAGAGCGATGAGGTGAAGCCGACAGACGACAAGTCCAGGGACGTCAAGGAGACTCCACCGGACGTGAAGGAGACCGCCAAGTCAGGAGACGCGGGATCCAAGCCGGCCCTGACCGTTGCCTCGCTGCTGAATGATCCTGAATTCCGCAAGGGAGTGGCGGCCCTGGCCAAATTGGAGGCGACGGCAACCAATGCAGCACCCGATGCGAAGGCCGTGGGGAGCAAAACCAATGCGGTGGTCGTGCGCGTGGATGCCGATGGGCTGATTGGACGCATCGCAGTTCTGCCGGTCCCGGCTTCGGGGTACGCCAACCTCACCAGCGTGGCCGGCAAGCTCTACTATCAGAAGAAGGACAAGCTGATGCTCTTCGACCTCGAGAAGCAGAAGGAGACCGAGATCGGTGACTTCGGTGGCTACCGCGTTTCGGCTGATCACAAGAAGATGCTGCTCCGGTCGGGAGACGCTTTTTCAATCGTGGACCTGCCAACGGCCAAGGCCGACCTCGCGGACAAGGCGCTCGATCTCGGGGATCTCAGGGTCCAGGTGGATCGCCACGCGGAATGGAACCAGATCTATGCCGAGTGCTGGCGCCAGATGCGCGACTTCCTTTTCGATCCCAGCCTCCACGGGGTCGATTGGTCCGCGATGCGCAAGCGCTACGAGCCGCTGCTGGCGCACGTACAGCATCGGGCGGATCTTACCTACGTGATCGGCGAGATGATCAGCGAGTTGAACATCGGCCACGCCTATGTCGGTGGCGGGGATTATCCCAAGCCCGACCGGATTCCGATGGGTCTGCTGGGGGCGTCGGTGTCGCGTCACAGCAGCGGATTTTATCGAGTGGACGAAATCCTTCCCGGGCAAAATTGGGACAAGAAGCTGCGGT
>JANXMD010000625.1 GCA_025354845.1 Verrucomicrobiota bacterium
CCGAGGCGGCCGTGGTGGTCGATTCGGTGTGGCCAGCGGACGGACGTCGTTGGATCGCGCTCCAACCCGGGGCCCGGTGGTCGAACAAGCGCTGGCCGGCCGAGCGATTTGGCGAACTCGCACGACGGTTGCTCGCTCAAAACGACTCACTCGGCGTGGTGGTCCTGGGGGATACCGGGGATCGTCCGCTCGGCGATACCATCGTGCGGGCGGCTGGTCCTGGCTGCCTGGATCTGACCGGCCAGTTGTCCCTGCCCGGCATGGTCGAGTGGTTGCGGCGCTGTTCCGGCTTGGTGACCAACGACACCGGCCCGATGCACGTGGCGGTGGCGCTGGGGGTTCCGGTGGTGGCGTTGTTCGGTCCGACCGAACCGACGCGGACCGGGCCCTATCGACAGCTCGACAGCGTCCTGCGCGTCGACCTCGACTGCGCCCCGTGTCTCAAGGCCTCGTGCCGTAACGCCGAGTCCCTGGCTTGTCTCAATCGGATTTCAGTGGATGCCGTGATGCGGAAGCTCGCCGCGGTGTAGCCGCCGCCGTGAGAAGGCGGATCCCCGGATGTCAGGACCCACCCTCGGATCCATTGGGGCCGTCCTTCATGTGGGGGCGAAGTCCGCCTCGTTCCCTCGGCGGCTACGCGGTTTGAACGCCGCACTTCAAGGTCAACGTTCCACCCCGAACCTCCCAGCGCACCAGACGCTGCGACAATTCCTTTGGCCAGCTTTCCTCGGTGCAGGTCATGAACACCTGTCCGGTGGCCTGGTGCACCTGCTGGAGCAAGGGCATCAGCCCCGCTCGGCGACGAGCGTCGAGCTCTCCCATCACGTCGTCGATCAACAGGACGGGCGGCTGACCGTGGATTTCGGTGAGGAATTCGGCCTGCGCAATCTTCAAGGCCACCGCCAGCGTCCGCTTTTGACCTTCGCTGCCGAACGCCTCCGCGGGGCGATCGTTGACCAGTAACGTCAGTTCGTCGCGATGGGGTCCCACCACGGTGGTGCGCAGGGCGCGCTCTCGAGCCCGGCTTTGCGCCAGGGCGACGGTGAAATCGACCTTCAGATTGGGCGCGTACTCCAGCGTCACGTCGTCGGATTCCGCCGCGATGCGCCGATGCGCGAGCCGCGTCAACGGGGAGATGCGCGGGACCAGCGCACGTCGCGCGGCAATGATCCGCGTGCCGAGCTCGACCAACTCCTGACTGAAGGCCGCCAGTTGATCCTCGTCGGGACGCGGGTGCTTCAACAGCGCATTGCGGGCTTTCAAGGCCTGGGTGTAGCGGAGCAGGACGGGTAGGTACGCCGGATCGGTCTGGCTCAGCAGGAGATCGAGGAATCGCCGCCGAACGCGTCCGCTGCCGCGGATGAGCTGGAGATCCTCGGTGCAAAACACCACCGCGCGCAGGACGCCGAGGTAGTCGCTCAGGCGGCGAACTGGAGTGCCGTTCAGCGACAGCTTGCGTTCCTTGGGCGACCACCAGGCTTTGATCTCAGCGGGCTGGCTTCCCACGATGGAGCCGCCGACGAAATATCCCGGGGCTCCGTGGCGGATCATCTGCGCCCCGCCCACGCCGCGAAAGGATCGCAGTGTGGCGAGCAGGTAGATGGCCTCCAGTAGATTGGTTTTCCCCTGGGCATTATCGCCGAGGAATACGTGGAATCCCGGCCCGAATTCCGCGTCCATCCGGGAGTAATTCCGGAAGTCACGGAGACGCAGTCGGGCCAGATGCACCGGGCGACGATGGGTGAACACGGGCGGGAAGAAAAGATCCGGGCGATTGGCAGGATCCGCCAGTGGCGACCGGTCCAAGGCTTGGTTAAGCTTGGGCCGTGGAATCACTCCCCTTTTTCCGTGGACCTGCCGCCGGCTGGCTTGCCGGAGTGTGCGGCGTTCTGGGGATCGGGTGGGTCGATGCGGCGGATCTCACCGGTCGGGTCTTTGAGCTGCGTGGACCCGAGCCGACACGGTTCTCGATTCGCAGCGAGGTTTCATCTTCGGGCGCCGCCCGCCATTGGGTGCGGCCGGTTGGTGGCGGCAAGGAAGCCGAGGTCACCGCGCAGTTGGTGGTGCGACTGTTTCCCGATGCCCGGATCGATACTCTGGCGACGGAGCCGGGCTTGCGGCGGATTCGCACCGTGGATTCCCGGACCTGGATACTGGAGGCGGCGGATCCGATGGAGGCGTTGCAAGCGGCACAGCGATTGGCCCGCCATGGTGAGGTGGAGGCGGCCACTCCGGTGTTTCGCAAGCAGGCGGTTCGGCATTTTCCCTTCGGGCCGCTTCCCGAGGATCCCTATTTCGCGCGGCAAACCTATCTCGAAGCGCTGGACCCGTCGACCGGGTTCCCGCTGGGCGCGCCCGATCTCCGGATCCGCTCCGCGTGGCCGTGGACTCGCGGAGCAGGGGTGACAATCGCGGTGGTGGACGAGGGCGTGGAACTCACGCATCCGGACCTGGCGCCCAACGCTGCGGGAGGAGATTTTAACTACGTCAGCGGCGTCGCCAACGGCAGCCCGTCCACGCTGTTTCAATCCCATGGAACCGCGGTGGCTGGCATCGCCGCAGCGCGGGGAAACAACCAAGTGGGCATGACCGGCGTGGCGCCCGAGTCGAACTGGGTGAGTTGGGTGATTTTTGATGCGGTGGACAATCTTCCCACCGACGCGGAACTCGCATCGATGTTCGAGAACGGTCGTGGCACGGACGGCGGCCCGCTGGTGGCGGTGCAGAATCACTCCTGGGGCAACTCTGACTTTGACGTGCTTTCCATGAGCCTGGTCGAGTCGATCGCCATCGGGAACGCCGTCACCACTGGACGCGGGGGGCTGGGAACCGTGCTGGTTCGCTCCGCCGGCAACACGCGGACTCAGGACTATAATTTCGTCGCCGGCGTCGGAGATGCGAACCTCGATGCGTATGCTTCCGATCCGCGTCAGATGGCGGTCGGCGCAGTGCGACAGGATGGTCGGGTGGCCAGTTACAGCACGCCGGGAGCGTGTCTTTGGGTGGCGGCCATGGGGGGCGATCCCGC
>JANXMD010000629.1 GCA_025354845.1 Verrucomicrobiota bacterium
GCTTGCGCGTGACGGAGAAGAGCGCGGCCTGCTGTCCATAACCCGAACAGCGTGGCGCCGGGATCCCGTGTCACCTCTTCTGCCGGTTCCGACGACGGGGTGGATAATTCCGTCGGGTCCAATACGCCGGATGACGTGCCCCTCGTAATCGGCAAACCAAAGCGCGCGGTCCGGCCCGCGGACGAGTCCGAATGGATTGTTCAACGTGGCGGCGAGCGCCGTCCCTCCGTCGCCGGCGGATCCTGCGGTCCCATTGCCGGCGAATGGTGTCAGCGCCGCCGCCCCGCACTGGTTCGCGATAAGCAGGCATCCGATGAGGCGAAGGAGGAAAAACGTGTTCATGGAATCGTGGGAGACGGCACCGAGCCTAGGCGGTTCCATTCAAATCGGAAGGACGATCCTGTGGAGACGGGACTGGGATTTGGTTCGGGGAGCTTCTCCAGGTGAATGCGGTTTCCTTTTCCATGGTCAATGCTTCGGTGCCGGTTCAACTTTTCTTCATGCTCTCCCGCAGATCCCCCAGTGTCGCCGGATTCCGGTGGACGCTGGGCCGTCGGTGGATCGGACGGATCGGGTGGATCACCTTGCTCCTGTCGCAGGTGGGAGCGCATGCCGAGTCGCCGTCGAATACCAACAGCAACAGCAACAGCAACACCAACGCGGTAGCTTCTGCGAACCGCCTGGTTCCCTCGTTCCGGCACGAGGTTGAACCGGTACTCACGCGCCTGGGCTGCAATCAGGGGGCGTGTCACGGCAAGCTCGCCGGGCAAAACGGCTTCAAGCTGTCGCTGCGCGCCTATGCGCCGGAACTCGACTACGTTTGGATCACCCGCGATGTCCAGGGGCGACGCGTCAATCCGGCGGATCCGACCAATTCCCTGCTGGTGACCAAGGCGGTCGGATCCACCCCTCACGAGGGCGGCGTCCGCATGGTGCCGGGGGATCGGTATCATCAACTCCTGGTCGATTGGATCGCCGCCCGCGCACCCGGGCCGAAAACTTCGGGCGACGAGCCGGAACCGGTTTCCCTCGAAATCACTCCCGCCGACGGGCGGTTGACCGTGGGGGCAGAAGTGCAGTTGAAGGCTCAGGCGCATTGGTCCGACGGATCCGTTCGCGATGTCACGTGGTTGACCCAGTTTTTTTCCAACGAGGAGACCACGGCCTCGGTGACGCCCGCGGGCCGGATGGTCGCCGCACGCTTCGGAGCCACTTCCATTCGCGCCCACTTTGATGGACTGGTCTCGGTGGCGCGCGTGGTCATTCCATCGACCAACGTCGTGGAGGAGTGGAAGTACTCCCGGCGTCAGAACCCGCTCGACGACGCGGTGTTCGCTCAACTCGCGTCCTTGCATATCCCGCCTTCGCCCCGATGCGATGACGCCACGTTCCTCCGTCGGGCGATGCTTGATACGCTGGGAACGTTGCCCACGCCTGCCGAAGCGGCGGTGTATCTTGCCGATTCCAGAGCGGACCGACGGGCTCGATTGGTGGAGTCGTTGCTTCGGCGGCCGGAGTTTGTGGACTATTGGACCCTGCAACTCGCCGATCTGCTGCAAAACCGAAAGGAGCGGGACCATGATGTGCGGGGCACCAAAGGGGTGCGTTCGTTCCACGCGTGGCTACGGGCTCAGGTGGCGGCGAATCGTCCCTGGGATGCCTTGGTTCGCGACTTGTTGACCACGCGTGGGGATGTGGGGAAAGCACCCGCGGTGGGATATTTCGTGACGTTGTACGGAGAGAAAATGCCGGTAGAATCGGAAATCACCGATGCGGTCGCCCAGGCATTTTTAGGGACCCGAATCGGCTGTGCGCGGTGTCACAATCATCCCTTGGAACGCTACACGCAGGATGATTTTTATCACTTCGCCGCGTTCTTCGGAAAGACCTCCCTGGACCGGCAGGATCTCGGTGGTGGAACGACTTCGCTCACCTTGGAAAGTCGCGACGTCCGGGATCGCCGGAAGCGAATGGAGGAATCGAAGGCCAAGCTCGATGCGGCGCAGACCAAGCTCGTGCAGGCGGGTTCCGCCAAGGAAGCCGAGTCGTTACGTCGCGAGTTCGCCGATCGACAGCGGGAGTTCGCCGATCGGAAACGCGACTGGTTGTCCGCCCGCGACAAGGAACCGGTCGCCTGGCAGCCGCGAACGCATCGGGAGCTGGTGGCCCGTCCGCTGGATCGCTCCGCAATGGCCTTCCGCCCTGAAACCGATGCCCGCGCGGTGCTGGCGGACTGGATCACGTCGCCGACGAACACCGCGTTTTCCGGTGCGATGGTCAATCGACTCTGGAAGCATTTCTTCAGTGTGGGCTTGGTCGAGCCGGTGGATGACTTGCGGGCGAGCAATCCGCCGACCAATCCGCAGGCCTGGGATTGGTTGAGTCACGAGTTCGTGGCGAGCGGTTACGACCTTCGCCAAGTGATGCGCCTGATTCTGAATTCGCGGACCTATCAGCTCAGCTCCGGCACCGTTCCCGGGAACGCGATGGAACACAAATTCTTCAGCCACTATTACGCCCGACGACTTCCCGCCGAGGTGCTTCAAGACGCCTTGGCATCGGCCACCGGCGTTCCCGATCGCTACGAGGGACATCCGGTCGGGTTGCGGGCGATCCAGCTTCCGGAACCAAATGTTGGGAACTACTTCCTCAGTCTTTTTGGGCGCAGCGACCGGGTGACGGCCTGCGCCTGTGAGCGAAGCGGTGACGTCACTCTGCCGCAGCTGCTGCATCTGCAAAACGGCGAGTCGACCTCGACGAAGCTCCAGGACACTCACGGGCGGTTGACGCAGTTGATCCGATCCGATCTGGATCGCCGCCAGAAGTTGGAACAGCTGTACCTGGCAACCGTCAGCCGGCGCCCCACCGTCGCTGAGCTCTCGCGTGTGGAAGCCATCCTGCAACAGGCGAAGGATGACGAGGTGCTTCCGGACCTGTTTTGGGCGTTGCTGAACACCAAAGAGTTCGCCTTCAATCATTGATCCCATGTTCGACGTCTCCTTGAACCCGAAGCTCCGTCATCGCTGTGATGGCGTGTCCCGACGTGATTTTCTGCGGGTCGGAGGCCTCGGGCCGCTCGGGCTTTCGCTGGCCGGCGCGTTGTCCTGGCCCGGGCTGCTGGCCGCGAATCCGGCCGCATCCACTGCGGCTTCGGGAAAGTCGGCGCGGGCAAAGCAGGTGCTTCTGGTTTACCTCGGGGGCGGGATTTCGCATCACGACACCTTCGATCCCAAGCCAGACGCCGTGTCGGACATCCGTGGCAAGTACAAGACCATCCCGACTTCGGTTCCCGGTCTGCATGTCGGCGAGCTGTTGCCCAAGTTGGCGACCTGCATGGACAAGGTCTGCCTCGTCCGCTCGGGCACGCACGAGAACGATCATCACGAGACCGCGACCAACTGGGTCCTCAGCGGCCGCTTCGGATCCCCGTTTGGTGACCATCCGTCGATGGGCTCCATCGTGGCTCACGAAACCGGCTTTGCCGGCAAGGTGCCCCCATACGTCGCGGTGCCGAAGAACCCTTCCTTCACCTGGGAGTTGGGCAAGTCCGCGTGGCTCGGCGGTCGCTACGAGTCCTTTAAGGCGGGCAATCCGAACGACAAGAATTTCAAGGTTCGCGACCTCAGTTGCCCAACTTCGATGTCCCCCCAAATGCTGGAGCGTCGTCGGACGCTGCTCGGGGCGGTGGACACACTTTCGCGTCATATCCAGGGAAATGACCAACTGGCGACCTACGATGAATTTGCGTTGAAGGCCGCCGAGATGGTCCTCTCTCCGGAGGCTCAGCGTG
>JANXMD010000669.1 GCA_025354845.1 Verrucomicrobiota bacterium
CAATCTGCTGGTAAGCCCGGTGCGCCTGCGCGTCGACATGACCGCCGACCGGCTTCATACACTGTCCTCCGGCACCAAGGCCATCCTCGGCAGGGTCGATGCGCCGGTCTCCGTGCGCCTCTACATCAGCCAGGGCAAGGACCGCATGCCTGCACAGCTGAAGACCTTCGCGCAGACCGTCGAAGACCTTTTGGCCGAGTTCAAGGTGGCTTCGCACGGCAATCTGGAAATCAAGAAGTTCGACCCCGAGCCCGACTCCGAGGCCGAAGATTCCGCGAAACTCGATGGCATCGAGCCGCAGATGTTGAACACCGGCGAGCAGGTGTATCTCGGGGTGGCCATCGAATACGCCCCGCAGAAGTCGGCCCTCGCCTTCCTGGATCCCCGTCGCGAAAAGCTGCTGGAGTATGACCTGGCGCACGCCATCGCGCAGGTGCTGTCCACCAACAAGCCGGTGGTGGGTGTGATGTCACCGCTTCCCATTTTTGGTGCACCGTCGAACCCGATGATGATGCAGATGGGCCGTCAGGGCAGCGAGCCCTGGGTCATCATCAGCCAGTTGAAGCAGGACTTCGACGTGCAGCAGGTGGGGATGGAGGTCGAGGCCATTGACCCCAAGATACAAGTGTTGGTCGTGCTGCACCCCAAGGACATCACCGACAAAGCTCAGTTCGCTCTCGATCAGTTCGTGTTGCGCGGTGGCAAGCTCATCGCCTTCCTCGACGCCCTCAGCATCTCCGACAACCGCCAGCCCAATCCCATGGGTTTCAACCTGGGTGGTGGCTCCTCGATGCCGAAGCTGCTCAAGGCTTGGGGCTATGAATTCGACACGGCCAAGGTGGTGGCCGATCTGCGTTTCATGCGGCAGCTCGGCGGACGCGACGGGCGCCCGCAGTTGGTGCCGTCGTTCCTCTTCATGAATGCCGACGGCGTAAACCGCGAGGACGCAGTCACCAGCCAGACCGACGACATCTGGCTGCCATTCGCCGGGGCCTTCACCGGCAAGGCCACCGACGGGTTGAAGCAGGACGTGTTGCTTCACACCACCAAGGATTCGCAGTTGGTGGACGGCGTCACGGCGCAGCTGAACGGCCAGAAGATTGTCGATGACTTCAAGCCAAGTGGCATTGAGTACACCCTCGGCATGCGCCTCACCGGTAAGTTCAAGACCGCCTTTCCCGAGGGCAAGCCGGCCGCGGCGCCGGCGGATCCGAAGGACCCTGAGAAAAAGGATGCCCCCAAGGACTCCGGCGAAGTCCTCAAGGAAGCCAAGGGAAATGGGCTGGTCTATCTCTTCGGCGACGCTGACTTGTTTGCGGATCCTTACTGTGTGCAGGTGGATCAATTTATGCGCGTGGCCATGCCGCGGAATGGGAATTTGAATCTCCTCCTCAGCCTCGTGGAGCAGGCAGCCGGCGACGCGAATCTCGTCGGTGCCCGTGGCCGCGCTTCGGTTCGCCGCCCGTTTACTGTGGTGCAGAAGATGGAGAGCGAAGCCCGCCTGCGGTATCAGGAGAAGATCGCCGGTCTCGACAAAAAGGTTCAGGATCTGCAGACCAAGCTCAGCGAGATGCAGGTGAAGAAGGAGGGCAACAGCGCCAAGTTCATCCTCACGCCCGAGCAGCAGGCCGCGTTGAAGCAATTCAGCGAACAGCAGGCCGAGACCAAGAAGGAACTTCGCAAAGAGCGCCGGAATCTCCGTCAGGACGTCGATGCCCTGGAGAATCGCCTCAAGTGGTTGAATATCGCCGCCATGCCGATACTGGTCACCGTGGCCGGCATCGCACTGGCCCTCGCCCGTCGTAAGAAGGTTGCCGCGCGTTGAGTCGCCGGCATCGAGTGAATGAGAGTGAGTTGGGAATACCCGTCAATTGGTTGAAGCGCGTATGAAGTCGAAACAGCTGGTTCTCCTGTTCCTGGCCGCGGTTGTCCTCGGGGGCGGCGGCATGCTGGTCCTGCGCAGTCGGCAGGACGACTACCGGAAGTCGGCGACCGAAATGGGCGCCAAGGTCCTCGGCAACGTGGACATAAGCGCCATCGCCGGTATCCGGTTCAAACAGGGCACGAATGCCGTCAGCGTGGTTCGCAATGGCGATGCCTGGACGGTCCGTGAACGCGGTGATTTTCCCGCCAATTTTGGCGACGTATCCGAGTTTGTCCGCAAGGTCGCGGATCTTAAGGTGGTCCAGCCGCAGCGCGTGGGGGCGTCGCGGCTGGCCCTCCTTGAGCTTACTCCGGATAAGGGCACCCTGGTCGAGTTGCTCGGAGCCGACGGCAAGGTGTTGAAGAGCCTCCTGCTTGGATCCAAGCACCTCAAGAGTGGCGGTGCGGCAGAATCCCAATTTGGCGGGGGCGCCTTTCCCGACGGTCGGTACGTGATGGTTGGCAGTGATCTCTCCACGGTGGCGGTGGTGGCCGAGCCCTTGGCCAACGCGAATCCGAAGCCCGAAGACTGGATCGCCAAGGAATACGTCAAGGTCGAGCCGCCCGTGTCCATTGAGGTGATGCACCTGGAGGCCACCAATAGTTTCACGCTCTCACGGACCAACGAGCTCGGAGACTGGGTCCTGGTGGGCGCAAAACCCGGTGAAGACCTCGATAAGAATAAGGTCTCTCAATTTGGCAGCTTGCTGAGCAGTCCGGCGATTGATGACGTGAAGCTCAATCCCGATCTAAAGGCGCTCGGACTCGACACGCCGGTGCAGGCGACGATCCGTACCGCCTCCGGCTTTACGTACAAGTTCCGCATCGGCAAGGGTGAGGGGGAGGAGTCGGTTCCGGTGCAGGTGTCCATTGACGCTGAGTTCCAAAAGGAGCGTGTGGCTGGCAAGGACGAGAAGCCTGAAGACAAGGCGAAGCTCGACAAGGACTTCAAGGAGCACCTGACCAAGCAGGCTGAGAAGCTCAAGAGCGAGCAGGCCTTTGCCAAGTGGACTGTGGTGATGAAGAAGTGGTCCCTCGACTCCCTGCTGAAGAAGCGCAGCGAACTGATGGCCGACAAGGCAGCTGCCGCTCCCAAGCCTGAGGGTGCTCCAGGATTGAATCCGCTCGACGCCATCAAGGCCGCCATCCCCGGCGCAAACTGACCGCCCCGGTATCCCTCGTAGCCGCCGAGGAAACGAGGTGGATCCCCACAGGGCGAAGTCAGAGTCCGCAGCAGGTGCATGGGCTTCTGGTAGCATGGACACCCGGGAGGGATCCTGGATGGTGCTGCGATGAGAGTTGTGGTCGTGAGATCCTCGTTGCCCGCCAGCACCAACGGTGCGTGGCATCCATAGCCCAGGGCAATGCCCTGGGTCGTGGGGAGAAAGAGACTGAGGGCTGAAGGCCCGTCACCCCCTCCGGCCAACTGGCGATCTCTCGTCGAAAACGAACGGGCCTTCAGCCCTGATTCCAGGTGTTGTTAGGGTCCCCAGGGCGTTGCCCTGGGCTAGAATTGTGGCGCGCCAATGGCGCTCGCCAATAGCCGGATGACGACCCGAGTCTGGCGTAGGGACCCGGATCGGAACCCGTATCCAGTGCTTTTCACACCCAACCGCTGAGGACCGCCGGGATTCGACTGGAATCAAGCGCAGCGATTTCGCCGGTTCCACGCGGCGACACCGAGGCAGAGGACCCCAGCCACCACGGCATACTGCTCCGGTTCGGGAACCGCTCCGGCGTTGATCACCATGGAGTCCGCATTGCCACCCGTTCCCCAGGTGAACGTGTAGGTGCCTGGAGTAATACCCAAGGTGGAAAGCGTCGCGCTGTTCCACGTGGCGGTGGAGGTGAACGGAGTCTTGGAAACGTAGCCCGGCCCTAGGTAAACGCGGGTTGTCGCGACTCCAAATAGCTGGCCTGAGGACGAATTGGCGGCGGTCCGGCTTCCGGTTCCGTAGGAGGCAGGGCCGAAAACACCGGAAAAACTTTCCAGTGTCGAACTCACGGTCGTGCCAAGGAATAGATTTCCGCCCAACGCAAAAGACGGCCAGACGCTGGCCGAGTTGCCGATTGAACTCGAAAGGGTGAGGCCTCCGGTATCGACGCTCCCGGTCGCCGTGGCGACCACGTCGGATCCCGATTCCGCAATCGTGATGATTACCGAGGCACGTGTTTCGAACACACCGAGGCTGAGGAGACTGGTGAACAAGACCACCAGAGACGAAGACGAAGAACGAGCAGTAAACATACGGGGGCGGCTTGGGTTGTTTTGGTGTGTTTTGATGGCTCGGAACGACATGATTCCGATCCTAACGCGGTCGGATTTTGTTGAGGGCAAGCGAAGAAGTCAATCCACCCGGGGCCGGCCGCTCCGCGAGGGGGATGGAGTCCAAGGTCCAAAGTCCAAGGTCGAAAGTCGCGGGTTTGGGATCTGCGTCCATCTGCGGTTTGAATTCCTCTGCGTCTCCGCGCCCCTGCGGTTCCTTTAGCCTACCTTCAGCGTCGGATCTCGCCCTTCACCACGTTTCCCGGGATGTCGAGGAGCTGGATCTGGTTGATGGTCTTGAAATGCGCGTCGTCGCGGAAGAACCACACTAGGCGCTTGTCGCGGGTGATCTCGAACACGCAGGGCTGAGTGCCCACATGGCCGTGTCCAAGGTAGTTGCAGATTACGGTGTTCCCGTTCGGCAGGCGCTGGCATCCAGCGGTGAGACGAAGCGGGTTTCCGGGAATGTCCAATTCGTTCAGCTCCCACAGGGTGCGACCGGCGTCGTCCACCTCGATCACCTTGTGTCCGTCGCCGCAGGTGATGAGGAGACGTCCACCCTCGAGCGGCACGGCCGCGTGCGGATCTCCCGAGACGGGAATGGAACGGAGTTCCTTGCCCTGGGCGTCCAGTTCGACCACGCGATTCTCTCCCTTGAAACAGACCAGGTAGTGACCGTTAGCGAGTTTACGGGTGCCGCGGTATTGATTGTGGGCATGCGTCCCAGGCTTGGAGGAAAGAGGAATGGAGGCGGCAATGTGTCCCTGCGAATCGAGTTCCAGAATTCGCTGCGTGCCCCCTTCGACGACGAGCGTGCGCCCGTTGGGCAGTGGCTGGCAGGAGTGGACCTCCGATTCCTTCGGCGCCTGGTATTCCCAGATCACACGATGTTCCAGGGTGACCTCGGTGACGCCCGCGACGTGGCAGAGGAGGAAGTGCCCATTCGGTAGCCGCCAGCAGTCTTGTGGTGCCTTGCACGGGTGACTCCACTCGATGCGTCCGTCACCGGATACCAGTTTCACCGCGCCGTCATTGTAGTCGCAGCACAGGAATGGATGGCTGTCGGCAAGGAGTGTCGATCGAAACAGAGCCAGGAAGAGGGCAAACGCGGCCACGGTGCGGTGCAGTGGGGTCATGACCGGAGTGTGCCGAAGGCGCCGGAGAAGTGCCCGCAGTTTTTCCGCCCTGGGGGGATTTTCGGCTTTGTTTTCCTGTCCCGTGGCGTACACCGGGGACCGCCGTATGAAGCCCAAACAGGATTCCGATTCCACCCTGGCGGTCTTTCTAGACCTCGAAAACATGGTGTTGGGCGCACGGGATGCGCGCTTCCCGCCGTTTGATGTCATCAAGGTGCTGGAACGCCTGCTGCTCAAGGGCCACATCGTGGTCAAGAAGGCCTACTGCGACTACGAACGCTACAAGGACTTCAAGAAGGGCCTGCACGAGGCTGCCTTTGAACTGATCGAAATCCCGCACGTTCGTCAGTCCGGCAAGAACTCGGCCGACATCCGCATGGTCGTGGATGCCCTGGACCTCTGCTACACCAAGGGGCACGTCGACACGTTTGTCATCATCAGCGGGGACTCCGATTTCTCCCCGCTGGTCAGCAAGCTGCGGGAGAATGACAAGACGGTGATTGGTGTCGGGGTGCGCAATTCGACCTCTGATCTCTTCCTCAACAATTGTGACGAATTTCTCTACTACGACGAACTCGTCAGCCGCCAGCCGGCACAGCGCAGTCGTCGGTCAGCGGAAGGAAAGTCCAGCGGATCCACCTCCCGGCCCGCG
>JANXMD010000673.1 GCA_025354845.1 Verrucomicrobiota bacterium
TGGCTAGCAATCTGGCTCTGTGGTGCCTGAAGCGCAGGATCCGAGGGAGCCTCTTTCGGGAAGTCGACAACGATGACCTTCGCCTGATTATTCCGGAGTTCAAACTCCTCAAGGGAGGGCAGTACAAACTGGGCGTCGGCCGCGTAGGCTTCGGTTACAGCTTTGCTGGAGTGTCCCAGGGCCTGCTGGGCGTACCGCTGTGGATAACCGGCAGCCTTTGCCCGCTGGGCCCAGCTGTACCGGTAGGAGTGCAGGGTGACCCCAGAAATCTTCAGGCCTTTACAGCGCTGACGGAATTCGTTGGCGCGGTCGATTTCGCGCACGGTTGTGAGATATGGGAAGAGCGGGCCGGTTGCAGGGCGTCGTTTCAGGACGGTGGCGAGGGTCTCGCTGATTTGGATTTGAGCGGGTTGTCCGTTTTTCAAGCGGCGGTAGGTCAGGACCCGCTGGGTCCAGTTGATCTGCCCGGCCTCCAACTGGGCGATGTCGCTTTGTCCACCGCCGGTAAACCACAGCACTTCGTAGTAGTCCAGGCGCTCTAGGTTCTTTTCGCGCTCAATGATTCGGCGGTGCTCGTCCAGGGTGATGGCACGCTTCTTCTTGAACGACGGCTTCGGGAACAGGCGTTTCTTGAGGATAGGCTCGAAGATCCAGCCCAGATCCAGGGCTAGGTTTTGCAGGCGACGGAGGTGGACGTTGGTGGAGACGGTGCCGCTAGTCAGGGTTCGAAGGAAATCTTCGCTTCGGCTGTCGACCAAGAGGCGTCGGCGAAGGGAATCGAAGGCCTTGTCCTTGATCGCGGTTTTCCACCGCGCCTTCGATTTCTCAGAGGAGAACTCGACGGCGGCATCCATGACGCTTTGCCAGGTGCGTTTGGCGGCCTCGGGATCCGCCGCGGAGAGGTAGATCAGCCCCACTTGCCGGCGGACCAGGGGTTCACTTTCAGCCTCGTTCAGCGCATGGATGAGTCGCTCGGCGTGGTGGCGATCGCGGGTGTGCAGGCTTTTGCTGTTACCGGAATGGTTGTCGAAGGCGAAGTAGTTGGCCTTGTTGCGACGGAAGAGGCGGTACCGACGTTTCATCTCGTTTGCCATGGTTAGCGAGGATGATTCGGTCGGGGGAATGCGTTCACCCTGGCAGTGGGCGGACGATGACCAGAGAGTGGGCGGACAGCCCCCTCTGTTGAAGAAACCGTTGAAGATTCGACCCTTTGGCCTCAGAAAAGCCGCGTTTCCTGAGGAAAAAGGCCTGGAGGCGAGGGTCGGAATCGAACCGACGATGAGGCTTTTGCAGAGCCCTGCCTTACCACTTGGCTACCCCGCCCAGTTGTCGATGCCCACGCGGCGCTTGCCACGCACGGCTTCGAAGTCCGAAGAGCTTCGCGAGATTCGGGTTACGGGTCAAGTACCGGACGAAAGGGACGAAAGGACGATGAAGTCCAAGCCAATGGTTAAGGCCCACGGTCCAAAGCAAGTGTCCCGCGGTCACCGCATTGCTTCGGCCGTGATTCGGGGATCCGGAGGGCCGGCAAGATGCCAGCGCTCCTCGGACTTCGCATTTCGTCCTACAGCGGAAGCTTCGGGACCGAGTTGTGGATGCGGGCGAGGTCGCGGTCGTTGACCGGGACGGATTGGTTCTGGATCCACGGCGGCATCTTACCGATGCGAACGGTCGCGGGAGATACCCAGCGCCAGAGCTCGGCATGCCCATCGGCAAAGCTCAGCGGGCAAGTGCCGGCATGACGAACGGAGGGAAAGTCGATCCAGATCCACTCGGTGGTTTGGGGTGCATAGAAGCGGGCGTTCTCAATGCTGTTCTCATGCTCGTCGATGAACACGAACGCAGCGGAAGGGGAAGGGGACACAATCGCCGACAGCCGGTGCCAGCAGGTCTTGTCGGTTGGGTCCACGATGTCGTTCATGTATTCCGACATCGAAACGCTGCGCGAACGTGGGATCCCACCCTTGTCCAGTACGGTCGACCGATCGCTCGGGCATTTGTAGATTTTCGTGGATCGGTTGTAGGGGTACAGCAGGCCCCGTTCGAGGTTCGTGGTGTTGACGTCGGTGTAGGCATTGCCGGTCACCCAGGTTCGGGCTGTGGCATTGAGTCCGGTGCGGCCGCCGCCGGATTCAGTTTCGTTGGGAGGAAGAAGGTCGCGGTGGTCGTCAATGTACATCAGCCAGCACAACCCAAGTTGGCGGTAGTTGTTGAGACACTGCGTCTGGGTGGCCTTGGCCTTGGCCTTCGCCAGGGCGGGCAGGAGCATGCCGGCCAGGATGGCGATGATGGCGATCACCACCAGGAGCTCGATCAGCGTGAATGCCCGCCGAGCGCATTGGCAATGGGGTGCGGCCGGTGCGTCAGTGCCTCGTGAATGGGAACTCCGGGCCATCGCGTCGAATCCTATCGTACGGTGGCGCCGGCGGGCGATTAGGAAAAACGGTCGTCGGTCCAGGGATCGGCGGTGTTGGAATAGCCGCGCACTTCCCAGAAGCCGAGGATATCGCGGTCCATGAAGGTGATCTCACGAATCCATTTGGCGCCCTTCCAGGCGTACTTCTTGGGAACGATTACCCTGGCTGGACCGCCGTGCTCGACGGGCAGGGGGACGCCGTTCCACGAATGGGCGATGAGGACGTCATCGTCCATCAGCACGTCGAGCGGATTGTTGGTGGAATACCCGTCGTGGCTCTTGAAGAACACATGGGTGGCCGCGGGCTTGGGTCGCACGAGTTCCGCCAGGGTGAAGAAGGATACGCCTTCCCAGGCCATGTCGTACTGGCTCCAGGTGGTGACGCAATGGAAGTCGCTGACGTCCTTGAACTGAGGAAGGGCCATGAAATCCTTCCAGGTCAGGGTCACGGGATTCTCCACCTGGCCGCCGATCTTGAGCGTCCAGCTTTCGAGGGGAACTTCGGGTTTCACGCCCAGGTCGAGTACAGGAAAGTTGTGGACCTGACGCTGGCCTGGCGGAAGTCGGTTCTCGGAGCGTGCGGAAGGCTTGGCGTGTCCTGCCATTTTCCGGGCCCA
>JANXMD010000695.1 GCA_025354845.1 Verrucomicrobiota bacterium
CCGGGATCAAAACCCGGTGCCCGGCGACGGATGGGAATCGGTGATCCCTATTCACCGAACGCGAACAGGTGGTTCGCGGTGCGGACATAGAGTTTCCCTTCGATGACGGCCGGCGTGGAGGTGATGGATTCCTTGAGATCGTTCACCGCCAGAACCTCCAGCGTGTCGCCGGCCTGGAGGATGACCATCTTTCCCGGCACCGACGCGGCGTAGATCCGTCCGCCCGCCGCCACCGGCGACGCGACGTATTGGCCGGTCGCGCCGATGCGTTCCCGGTCGATGAGGACCTTGCCCGTTCCGGGGTCGTAGGAGGTCAACAGGCCGCCGTCGCGGACGAAGTAGAGGCGGTCACGATAGAACAGGGGCGACGGCATCTCAGAGAGGCCGCGGTCCGCTTTCCAAGCGACGTGGGTAGTCGAGATGTTTCCATGCCCGCCGGGACGAATGGCCATGACGTTGTTCGCGTTGTGCTTCAGGAACTGGAGCGCTCCCATCCACTCCTCCTTCGTGAAAACCCCGTCTTTGTTTGCGTCGAAGAACTCGAAGAACATCATCTGGTAGCTGAGCATGTTGCCGGGTGTTTCTTTGGGCACCTCCTTGCGCAACTGGATGGCCGCGTCTGCGGGAACTTCGTCCTTGGTGATCTGGCCGTCGCCGTTCCGGTCGAATCGCTTCAGCAAACCCGCCCAATCCGGGGTATCAATCGGTTCGCTAGGGCTGCCGGTCCCCGTGGCGCTGGCGAACAACAGGCCGCCCCCCGCCACCGCGACGCCGATGGGCTGCATGGTCATGCCGGGCGTCCACCAGAGCTCCTTCCCATCGCGAGGGGAGTAGGAGTCGAGCCGGCCGTTGCCCACCGTGACCAGTTCCGCGACCCCGTCATGGTTCCAGACCATCGGCGTGGAGAAGCTTTCCCGATTGAGCGGGCGCTCGGCGGTCCAGCGGGTCTTTCCGGTCTGTGAGTCGAGCGCCAGGACCTGGGAATTGGTGCTGCTGCCGTCGCGCTGCAGGATGACGAGTCCTCCCGTGACGATGGGCGAGCTCGCCGTCCCGTACTGGGTCGGAGGTGTCGGCATTGGCCGGTTCCAGACCTCTTTGCCCGCGAAGTCGTAGGCCACCGTTCCATAGGCGCCGAAATAGACGTACACCCGGTCCCCGTCCGTGGCCGGAGTGGAGGAGGCCGCACTGCTGAACGGGTGGAGCGATTTTTCAAACTCCATGTGAGGCGCCGCCGTCCGCCAGAGGATCGATCCGTCCTTCCGGTCCAGGCACAGCGTCTCCAGCGACTTGCCGCCTTCGTTCACGGCGGTCAGGAAGATCCGCTCGCCCCAGATGCAGGGAGACGAGTGGCCGGGCGGCAACGCCGTCTTCCAGAGCACGTTCTTGTCGGGCCCGAAACTCACCGGTCCGGGTTTGTCGTCGGGAGCGAAGCCGCTGCCGTTCGGACCGCGGAACTGCGGCCAATTTGGAATGGCTGCCGAAAGGGCCGGGACGACGGCGAGGATCAATCCGGCAATCAGGGTAACGGCGATGGATCGTTTCATGGGACGTTGAGGGCTCCGTGCGCGGTTCGGGTTCGTAAGGGTTTCGTCAGCCTACGGGTTCGGCCTCATTTCCCAAACGCCCATAGATGCTTCTCCCCGCGCAGGTAGAGCGTGTTCTCCACCACTGCGGGCGTGGCGGACAACGCTTCCCCAAGGTCATTGCGGGAGAGGATTTCGAGCGTGTCGCCGGCCCGAATGACGAAGGCAGTCCCGCGCTGGGCGCAGATCACGATGTTCTCACCCACCGCCACCGGGGTGGCGTAGTATTCTCCCGCAACGCCGAGTCTTTCCGATTCGTAGTGAGCTTTGCCGGTCGTCAGATCCAGGCAGGAGATGAATCCGCCGGCCTTGATGAGATAGACTCTGCCCCGATAGGCGAGGG
>JANXMD010000062.1 GCA_025354845.1 Verrucomicrobiota bacterium
CGAGATAAGCACCGAGGCAGGCATCCCAGCGTCCGTCGGCGCCTAGGCCGAGGGCCTCCAGATACCAGCGGTCGTGACCGTCATGCTGACGGGCCAGCTCGGCCCATAAGGCAGGCGCGTCGGGCGAAGGGTGATGGCGGAGTGCCAGGATGGCCTCGCGGCGAACCTGGACGCTGGAATCGTGAACCAGGGCGCGGACCAGCGGAATCACGTCGAGTTTCTGCTCGCGGGCGATGCGCAGACCGGCGATGCGCAGATCAGGTTCCGACTCCTTCAGCGCCGCGGCCACCGTGGCGGCGGCCCGCCCGTCGATCTGGGCCAACAGGTGCAGGGCTCGGGCGCGTTGACGTGCCGGGGCGGTCTTCGAGTCCCAGAGCTTGAGCAATTCGGGTTCCGCCTTCCGACCGAGTGTGTGCAGCGCCATCCAGGCGAGGTAGCGAGTCTCGTGATTTGGCGATTGGAGGGCGGCCACGGCACCGCGGGCGGTGCGGAGATCGAGAGCCGGCACACTGGGGCGATTTCCCTTCGGAGCCACGCGATAGACACGGCCGGTCATGGTTTCCAGTTGCTGGTCGGCCATGTAATGCCCGCCGACTCCGGAGTCGTTCCAGTCGGCGACAAACACCGCACCATCCGGGGCGACGGCGAGATCGGAAGGGCGGAACCACGCGTCGTCGCTCCAAATCAGATTGGTGATCGAAGCCGAATAGCCCGCGCCGTCGCGGGTCACCGGATAGGCACGGGCGACGCGCTGACCCGGATCGCAATGAAGGATCTGATTGCGGAACGCTGTCGGCAGCAGCGTGCCTTCGTAGATGGCAATTCCGGTCGGAGCACCGGCTCCGGTCTGGAGCAGGTTGGGCACCACGCCGGGATCGTTGAGATGCCAGTGACGGCGCGGGACGTCCTCCTCCCAACCGGTGCGCTTCTGGCCCCAACCGGCCCCCGTGATCTCGTCGGTATACCCGTAATTCCCGCCTTCCATCACGTAGTTGATGCGCACCCCGCGGTTGCCGTCGTCGTCGTTGTCGGACTGCCAGACTGTGCCGAAGGAATCCACGGCGACCTCGTAGTTGTTGCGGAAGTTGTGTCCCAGCACCTCCACGTCGCTGCCGTCGAGATTGCAACGGAAGGCCATGCCCTGGCGGAACGGGCGGCCCCGATCGACCACCTCGGCGCCGTTCACATCGCGGACGATCTCGCCGCCGGTGATTTCATCGGCCGAGAGTTTCCCGTGCAGGGGCACCTCATGTGTCCCCCCTTTCGGCCGGCGCAGCACGCGACCCGCATTGCCGAAGTTGAAGTATAACTTTCCGTCGGGTCCGAAGACGAAGGCATGGACGGCGTGATCGTGATCCGCCTGACCGGGATCGGTGGTGAAGAGGAGTTCGCGCTTGTCGGCGATGCCATCGCCGTCGGTGTCGGACAGGATGAACACGTACGGCGCGCTGGAGACGATCACCCGGTTGCCGAGCACGCAGATGCCGAGGGCGGTGTTGATCGAGAGATCCTGGTAAAAGACCGTGGCTTTGTCGGCGACGCCGGTTCCCTTGGTGTCTTCCAGAATCATGATGCGGTCGCCGTCCTTTCGCTGGATGCCCCACTTCTGGAAGGTGGAGCGGTAGTTGGCGCCCTCGGTGACCCACACGCGTCCGCGGTGATCGACGTCCATGTCGGCCGGATTGACCACCATGGGTTCGAGCGCGAACAGGCCGGCTTCAAGACCGTCAGCGACGTGGAGCTGCTTCATCTGCTCCGCGGCGGCGGCAGATCCGGCGCGCGAGGCATCGGCATGCAGGCGGTTCTGCAGCGTCGGGAAGGCCACGGCCAGAGCGGCGGCAACGAGAAGACGGGAGTGTTTCATGAGGTGAAGTCGGAACGAAGTTGGACCGGATTACTTCTTGGGGTCGAGATTCTGCTGGAGCTGTTCCGCGGTGACGCTGGATTCAATCCCGTCCACTGGGACGTCTGCGCCGGAGAGCCACACAATGGCATTCAGCACGAGCTTGCGGAAATCGGGATCGGCCCAGTTCTTGTGGTAGTGACCGCCGGTAAATCCAAATCCGCGTCCTCCGTTGGGGCGGTTGAGCACCCACATCAGGTGCTGGGCGTCGCCGCGTGCGACTTCGGCCCGAACAAAGGGATTTCCGCTGTGGGGACCGTTCGGGCCGACGGTGTTCTTAGGGGCGACCGCGCTCAAGATCGGAGTGACCCCCTGCATGTCGGGCGTGAAGCGCATGTGGTAGTACCATTCGTCGTGAATCTGGAAGGGCTTCACGCCGCGGGTCACCGCGTGCTTGGGAAGCGCCTTGAGCTCGGCGGTCCAGGTGGGATTGATGCTCCAAAACTTCTCAAAGTAGCCGCCGGTCCAGCGGAGCATGGCGAATCCCGGATCGCCCGCCGGCACCTCCACTCCGTAGTGCGCGGCGCCGATGCCCACGCCCTTGGCCGCAAGCTCGTCGAGGAGCTTCAAGCGCTCGGGCCGGATCGCCGGATGGCCATCGCCGCCGTCGCAGTAGATCACGATCGCATCGGCCGAGCGGAGCACCGAGACGTCGGCGGGCCAGCCGTTGCTGGCGACGGTCACCTGGATTCCCTGCACCTGGCGCAGACAGTCGGCGAGCAGCAGGCAGCCGGCGCGGAATTCATGTTCGGCCGGGGCGTGGCTGGGCGTGCCGGCGATGAGCACGATGGATTTGTCGGCGGCATTGGCGATCAGGGTCGCCAGGAGCATCCAGGGAAGCAGAAGAAGCCGGAGGGAGTTCATGGAGTGGCGGAGCTTGAACCCACGCCGTGCGGCGGGCCAATTGGTTTTTTCGCGTCCCAGCGCCGGCCGTCTACCCCTTTGCGGAAAAACCGAATTGCGCTATGGGTTCCCGGGTTCGGGTCAACCCTCCCAAACCAACTCTTGTCCGCATGCGACGCTCCCAGCTGCTCCTCCTGCTGTTCCTCGTCCTCCACGCCCTGGGATTTTCCCGGCTCAGCGCCGCGCCACCGGCGAAAATTCCCATCGAAACGCTCCTGCGACCGATCGACTTCAGCCAGCCCAGGCTCTCGCCGGACGGGCGCCATGTGGCGGTGATTGTCCACGAGGGATGGGAACGTCAGTTCGTGGTGATGAATCTGGCCACCCGCGCCGTGCAACGGTTCAAGTACGATGCGGATCGCCAGGTCAGCTGGTTCGAGTGGAAGGACTCCGAGCGCTTGGTCTTCGGGCTCAGTGAGGACGGACGCGACGTGGGTGGCATCTTCAGCCAGAAGCGGGATGGCACGGATCTCAGTACGGCGTTTTCCTCGATCGAGGGGCAGGCTCGCCAAGAAGGCCGTTCGCGGGTGAGAGCACCGCAGTTGCTGTCGGTGTTGGAGGGAGATCCGGAGCACATCCTGGTGGCTGCCACCACGCTCGGAGCGGACGAGTTACGCAATGAGGAACCCGAGGTGTACCGGGTCAATGTCCGGACCGGCCGGGGCCTCCGAGTGCAGGGACGTCTTCCCGGTGTCTTTGAATGGCGGGTGGACCGAAAAGGAGAGCTCCGGCTGGGGGCCCGCTTCGACAAGGATCGAGTTACCTGGTTGCATCGAGCCAAAGCCACCGAATCGTGGCGCCCAATCTTTGAGGAACCTCTTTCCGGCCCCACCTTCCGTCCGTTGCGCTTTGATCCCGATGGACGGACAATTTATGTGGCGTCGAATCGGGGGCGATCCACGGATGCGGTCTGGGCGTTTGACACCGAGACCCGGCAATTCGGAAAAGAGTTGTTTGCGCCCGTGGGTGTGGATGCGGACGGATTGATGGTCAGCCGCAAGACGGGTGCGCCAGTGGCAGTGATGTACCACGACGAGATTCCCCGCGCTCAGTTCCTGGATCCGGGGTGGGCGTCGACCCACACCGCCCTTTCCCAGGCGCTCCCCGGGCCGGCGATCGAAATCCTCTCCCTGACCGCCGATGACCGCCTCGCCGTGGTGCACAGCCATGGGGATCGCGATCCCGGAGCCCTGTACATCGTGGATCTCAAGACCTTGAAGGCGGGTCTTTGGGTCAAACTGGCAGGCTGGCTCAAGGCGGAGGAAATGGCGGAGATGAAGCCAGTGCAGTTCAAGGCGCGGGACGGACTCGTCATCCATGGCTACCTGTCGTTGCCGGCAGGCGTTCCGGCCAAGGATTTGCCGCTCATCGTCAATCCGCACGGCGGACCGCAGGCCCGCGACTACTGGGGGTTCAATCCCGAAGTGCAGTTCCTCTGCAATCGGGGCTATGCGGTGCTGCAGGTGAATTTCCGCGGGTCGACGGGGTATGGCTTTGCCTTCGAATCTGCCGGATTTGGCGAATGGGGACGCGCCATGCAGGACGACCTGTCGGACGGCGTGGCGTGGTGTATTGCGCAGGGGATTGTCGATCCAAAACGCGTGGCGATCTACGGCGCCAGCTATGGCGGCTATGCCACGATGGCGGGGCTCTGTTTCACTCCCGATCTTTACCGGTGCGGGGTGAACTATGTCGGGGTCACTGATCTCGGCCTGCTCCTCGATAAGTACCGGACGGGCGAAGCCCTGATCCGTCGATCGGTGGAGCGGTTGGTCGGAGCCAAGTCCACGCGGGAAGCGATCGTGCGGGATTGGTCACCAGTGTACCACGCCGACAAGATCCGTGTTCCGGTGCTGATGTACTACGGAATTGACGATCCGCGCGTCCCCATTGAACACGGCGACCGGATGGCGGCGGCGCTGAAGTCGGCAGGGAAGACCTACCAGTACCAGACCAAGGCGCACGAGGGGCACGGCTTCGTCGGGAGGAAAAGTCAGGTGGAGTTTTTCACCGCGCTGGAGATCTTCCTGGGAACCAATCTCGCAGGCTCCGCCGTTGACGGTCCGGCCAAGTGACCTCGGAGTGGGGCACGGTCAGCGACCGTCGCCGGATTCCGAGTTTGTGGCCACAGCGGCTCCCGCGTTGCGGGGAATCGGGACCGGCAGACGGGGCGGGGGGATCGGTGGCCCGGACACCTTTTGGACCACTTTGCGCCAGGCGGCTCGTTCGGTGCCGGACATGGCTTGCCACTTGGCGGCATTGCTCAGGAATTCCGCACGTTCGGCATCCGACAGTTCGGAGAGCCGGCGAAAGGCTCGAAGGCACTGTTCGCGTTGCTCCGGCGGTAATGCGGCGAAGCGGGACAGCGACCGCTCCATCTGCTGGCGCTCAGCGTCGGGTAGTCGACCCAGGGTCTTGAGACGTTCGGATTCGCTGAGCCCGAAGAAGCGCTGAAACTGCGCGGTCTTCCGGCCGCGTTCCTCAGCCGACAGCACCTGCCACCGGGCGAATTGGGCCTCGATCTCGGGATGCGACGGGGCCGGCGCGCGCTCCAGCGCGGATTGCAGCTGGCGCGTGTCGGCGGATTCCTGGCGGACAAAGTATTGCAGCGAACGCTCGCTTTCGAGGATCTCGCGGCGGGTGTCCGCAGACAGGGAATCCCAGGCTTTGAGGCGCTCCCTCAGCATGTCGTGGTCCTCGGTCGGGGCCCGTTGTAGCAGCGCCTCGCGCTGGTCGGGCGTGGATCGGAGCAGGGGCGAGAGGTAAAACTGCAGTTGAGCCAGACGCAGTCGGATTTCCACTTCACCGCCCAAGGCCTCGAATTCCTTCAGTTTGGCCTCAATGAGTGCCCGGGCAGTCGGCGACTTGCCGGCCAGCAATTCGGCACGCCGCGCCGGGGCGGCGGTCATGAGCTCGCGGAACAGATCCACTGGTGAACGTGCGGCCGGCGGCAGCGGCGGCGCCTCTGCGCAGACCGGCGGGATCGTCACCAGACGCGCCGTCATCAGGGCGGTCAGCGCAAGCCAAGCACGGGAACGGCGGCGGTAATTGGGAGTGGGGGTCGCCATGGCGACGAAAGCTCAGTGGACGCCCGAAGACCCATCCAAGGCGGCGATCAACGCGAGATCCCCGGGTTCCGGCTTCACTGCCATGGCGCGAATCGATTCGAAATCGCGAAGCACCTCCACGTCCGGCGCGGTGCGCGAGATTTCGGAAAGATTGGCCGCCAGCACCGATTGCTGATGACGCGACACCTGACCCCACCCCAACGCCGCGGCGACCAGCACGGTGCCGAGAGCGACGACCGGGCCGGAGCGAAGTGCCTCCCACCAACCGAAGAGCCGAATCGCCCAGCCGGCAGGTTCAGACCGGGTGGTGGTGGCGGGACGATCGATATCCGACCAGACGCGGGCAGCGAAATTCCCCGAGATTTCTGGCAGCGGCCGAGCGGAAAGGGCCGCGTTCAGGGCCAGTTCCTCTTCCAACCAGCGCGCTTCCAGCGGGGAAGCCGACAGCCGGGCACGGAGCGCGGCAATTTCCGCGTCAGCGAGGCGGCGATTCTGGACTGGTTCGAGCCAGTCCGGATTGGAGTCCGGCGAGTTCATCCGTGCGTTCATGAAAAACCGGTGAAATGGAAAAGTTTCAGGAAGGTTATCGGTGTTCGGAAGGGGAGGTGGCTTCCCAATCGCCCGATTTGAGGTAGGGCTTCAGCCGGGCCTTCAGGGTCTCGCGTGCCCGGTGGATGAGCGATTTCGTGGCCTGGAGCGAGGTGCCGAGCACGTCCGCAATCTCGTCGTAGCTCAGTTCGCCCTCGCGGCAAAGGGTGAGTGCGGTGCGCTGCTTCTCGGGCAGGTCGGACAGGGCTTCATCGACCTTGGACACCAGTTCGGATTGCTGGATTCCGAGGTCCGCCGGGGCCTGCCGGGAATCCGGATATTGCCGCTCGCGACCGCTATCCGCTCCGTCGTCGTCGGTGCCGTGAGCTCCTGCCTCCAAGGGTTGGGTCGGATGGCGCGACCGTCGACGCACCTCGTTCAGGCAGAGGTTGCGGGCGATGGTGAAAAGGAAGGTGCTGAAGCGGGCGGAGGGTTGATACCGCGGCGCGGTGCGCCACAACTGCACGAACACCGCCTGGGTGAGGTCCTCGGCCTCATCGGCATCGGGAAGGGTGCGGAAAATGAAATGCAGCACCGGTTGCTGCCAGCGGGTCATGAGCAGATCGAAGGCCTCCCGATCGCCGCGCTGGACGCGCAGCATCAGTTCCGCATCGGCATCCGGGGCTTCCGACATTCCGCGCAATGGTCGTGGAAAACCAGTCCGGCAACAAGGTTGCGGACGAATGCAAATTTGCCTTTGAACACGTCCCTTGCCGCCTCAGGTTTTCGGGCGCGTGAAAGCACTTCTGGCCAAGATCGAGGCGAACGCGGCAAAGCGACTTCCCATTCCGGCGGGTCGCAAGCCGGCCGAAGAGCTTAATCGCTACCGGGGCTTCCTGAAGGAGGAGTCGCTCCGCCTGAAGATCCTCCATCGCGGTGGTGGTGGCGGTCTGACCGTCGCCCGGGCGCGGGCGGAGGTCATGGACGTGATGATCCGTCACATCTACGAGGCGGTCTGTGCTGCCTTTCCCCCGAAAGGCCGCGCCCCGCGAATCGCGCTCGTCGCCTTCGGAGGCTACGGCCGTGGTGAGCTCAACCCATGCAGTGACGTCGACCTGATGTTCCTGCACGCCGGCGGCGCCCAGGTGAAGGGCGCCGGGCAGACGGTTCTCGCCGAATGGACCAGCGGGCTCCTCTACACGCTTTGGGACTTGAATCTGAAGGTGGGACACGCCGTGCGGTCGGTTGACGACTGCATCACCGTTGCCAACACGGACATGCAGTCCAAGACCTCCTTGCTGGAGGCGCGGTTGGTGGCCGGGGACAAGCCGCTCTTTGAGCAGATGAACATCCGGTTCAAGGCACGGTGTATCCAGGGACACGAGGACGAGTACATCCACCAGCGGCTTGCCGACCAGGCTGCCCGGCGCGCCAAGCATGGGAATTCCGCCGCCATGCAGGAGCCGAACATCAAGAACGGCTGCGGCGGTCTGCGCGACTACCAGAACCTGCTTTGGATGACCGCATTCCGGCCCGGATTGCGCACGCTTGAGGAGTTGCAGGACGCCGAGGTCATCACGTCGTCGGAGCGGAAGCAGATGGCCGAGGCGTACGACTTCCTCCTGCGCACCCGCAACGAATTGCACTACACCACCAACCGTCCCGTCGATGTGCTCACCGCCCTGGTGAAGCCGGCGGTGGCGACGGGACTGGGGTACACCGAAGGCTCGGCCCGGCACCGGGTGGAGCTGTTCATGCGGGATTACTACACCCACACCCGCAATCTGTATCTCATCACCCGGGTACTCGAGCAGCGTCTCGCCCTCGTGGAGACGCCGCCCGTGGGATTGCGC
>JANXMD010000751.1 GCA_025354845.1 Verrucomicrobiota bacterium
TCTCCGATCTCCCATCTCCGCCCTCTTGCCCGGGGATGGCGTCGGCGGGTATCGTCCAAACCGACATGAGTGAGCTTCTTCTGACCGGCGGACGCGTCATCGACCCTGCTACGGGCTTTGATCATGTGGTCGACTTGCACCTTTCGGGCGGCAAGGTCGTCGCCATCGGTAGCACTCTGTCCGCTCCCGGCGCCGAGTGCATCGACGTCTCGGGCAAGGTGGTTTGTCCCGGACTTATCGACCTGCACGTTCATTTGCGCGAACCCGGCCAGACCAAGAAGGAGGACATCCTCACCGGTGCCCAGTGCGCGGCCCGCGGCGGATTCACCACCTTGGTCTGCATGCCCAACACCTCCCCCTCCATCGACAACGCGGGCACGGTGGCCCTGATTCAGGAGCGCGCCACCCGGGCGGTCGTGCGCGTGGAGGTCACCGGAGCCCTCACCAAGGGAATCGCCGGCGAGGAACTCGCGCCCATCGGCTCCTTGGCCAAGGCGGGCGTGGTGGCGCTGACCGATGACGGCCATTGCATCCAGAACAACGAACTCATGCGCCGTGCCTGCGAGTATGCGCGCATGTTCAATCTCCCGGTGATGGATCACTGCCAGGACTACGGCTTGGTGACCAATGGCGTGATGCATGAGGGCTACTATTCCTCCATGCTTGGCCTGCGCGGCTGGCCGGCGGCGGGCGAAGAGATGATCGTCGCACGCAATATCCTCCTCGCCGAGAGCACCGGCACGCCAATCCACTGTCAGCACCTCAGCAGCGCCGGCAGCGTGCGCATGCTGCGCGAGGCGCGCGGGCGAGGAGTTCCGATCTCGGGCGAGGGCTGCCCGCATCACTTCACGCTCACCGATGCCAGCATCGCCGGCTCCGAAACCTACTGGGCCAAGGACGGCGCCGATCAGGCCGCCCGCTGGTTCGCCGGCGCTCCGCTGCCCACCTGGCCGTCGTATCACACGCATTTCAAGATGAACCCGCCGCTTCGTTCGGCGGCGGATCGGGAGGCCATCCTGGAAGGCATCGCCGACGGAACCCTAGACATCATTTCCTCGGATCACGCCCCGCACACCGATTCGGAAAAGGACGTGGAATTCGACGACGCCCCATTTGGAATCGTGGGGCTCGAGGTGGAATTGGCGTTGTCGCTGATGGCTCTCTACCACACCGGCCGCATGCCGCTTCCGGCGCTTCTCTCACGCTTGACCTGCAATCCGGCGAAACTCCTGCGCTTCACCGACGGACGTGGGAGTCTGAAGGTGGGCGGCGTAGCGGACGTGACGGTGCTGGACCCCGATGCGGACTGGACCTGCGATCGCGATCAGACCGCCAGCCGCTCCCGCAACAACCCATTCCACGAATGGCGCCTCCGCGGCAAGGCGGTGATGACAATCGTCGAAGGCAAGGTGGCGTGGAAGGGGTGAGGGGGGCGAAGTCGAAAGTCGAAAGTCGAAGGTCCGGAGAGACTGAAGGCGAAGCCAGGCGAGGTAGAGCGTTGGAGTCGCCCCCCGTCCAAAGTCTGGAGGACTTTCGACTTTAGACCTGCGACTTTCGACTTATTCCCCCTTTCACGCCATCGCGCTCGGAAGCTCGTGGGTAAAGAGAGTCGAGTGGAGCTGGAGGATTTTGGAGACCGCGTGATCCAGATCGGCAACCACGAAATCGTGATGGTCCTGCCCGATCCAGGGTGACTGGATCATGACGCTGGTGCACCCGGCAATCTGGGCCGCCTTGGCGTCCGGCCACTTGTCGGAAACCACAAACGACCGGTCGAGATCGAGACTCCACTTGAACGCCGCCTCCAGGAACATCCCGGGATGCGGCTTGAAGCACGGATGGGTGGAGTCGTCGTACGGACAAATCAACACGTCATCGAGCGGCAGCTTGCGACGCATCACGGCGTGCATGAGATCGAGCTCACGGCGCGAAAGCGTGCCCTCGGACACCGCCGGTTGGTTGGTGGTGGCAATGAGGAGGAAACCCGCCTGCTTGAGTCGGGCCAATTGCGCGGCGACGTCGGGGAGCAGCTTGAACTGCTCTAGTCGAAGCGGGGACACCGGG
>JANXMD010000753.1 GCA_025354845.1 Verrucomicrobiota bacterium
CACGGGCACTGAATGGAGGACGGAAGGCGCGGAATCACGGCTTTTTTCCTGGGGCTGCGGGGGCCGTGGGTTTCGGAAACGACCGCCAGAGGAAACGCCAATGCACCCCATCGCCATCGCGCCGGGTCCGCACCGCGCCAAAAAGGAACGAATTCCGCGCCTCACCCGGCTGCGCGTCGCGCCGCCACAGGTTCCAGAGCAGCGAACGGCTTTCGCGGCGGGTCTTGGGATTGAACTCCGCCCGGTACAGCGACCAGAGCGGCGCCCAGCTCCGTTCGATGGATTTGTTGCCGGGAATCACGGTTTCGCTGATCGCCAGCATCTGCAGGCGCTCCCGACCGTCGAGATCGTGCGAATAGGTGAAGAACGGCCAGAGATCGAGCTTGCGCCGGTAGTCGCCGGTGACCGGATTGACGAGCCGCGTGTCGGAATAGGGGAACCAGAAGATCCGGGTGCGCTCCCGTTCGATTTCCGGTGTCTTGATCAGCCGGTGGGTGTACAGCGGCCACAGCAGGAAATCGCTCTGCAACGCCTCATTCGTCACCTTGCCCCACAACGGCCAGACGCGATTCGCGTGCTTGCCCTCGCCGCGCGCCCAGCCGAGGAAGGGAAAGGGCAGGCCCCATTCCTCAAAGCGATTCTCGCGGTCCACCGTGTGGCTGAAGAACGGCCAGAGCAACGTCGTGTTATCCCGCGCCGGCGAACGTTGGACGCTGTAGAGCGGAATGAAGATGCGACGCTTCTCGACGTTGGTAGTGCCGAGATTCAGCGATTCGTGGTGGAAGAAGGGAAACGCCGCGAACCACTTGTCGTACCCGGGAATCACTTCCGGGTCGTCGGTGAGGATATTGGTGCGAGTCAGCGGTGCCCGGGTCTCGTGTCCCGCCAGCGGCAACACCTGCCAGCCCTTCACCCCGCCGCCGTGACGGAAGTGGATGAAGGGAAAGAGGTAGTTGTCGGTTTCCATTCGACCTTTGCGGGACCACACATAAAGCGGTGCGGCCACGAACCGGACCTCATCGCGGAACAGGTGGTTCTGGAAATGACCGTAGAACGGCAGCAGCGACCAGTAGTCGTTGGTGTGCTGGGTGGAGGTCTGGGAGAAAAAGAAGGGAAACAGGTTCCGTCGCCTCTTCACCTCACCGTCGAGGCTGGTGCCGCCGTGAAAATTCAGGAATTGCGCCAGGTGCAGCCGCCACTCGGTGCCGTACCGATCGTAGCTGAGCGCCGGATACAGAAAGTCGAACTCGACCCGTTCGGTCGCCGGCTCTTCGTAGCGAGAGGCAAAAGGGGCGATGGTCCACAACGAGGCCTCGTGCTCGTGCTCTCCCATCTCCTGGGTGCTGAAGATCGGCCCCAGGAACTCCTCGCGAACGCCGCTTTCGAGGGTGAGGCCGAACTGGTGAAACAGCGGCCCCGCCTCGACCCACGACTCCATCCCCAGCGGACGCGGCACCCCTGCAGCGGAGAGCGAGCCGGTCAGGAAACCGGCGGCGATCCAAAGGGCGGCAAGACAGCGACGCATCGTCAAGGCCGGGTACAGTCTGCGACCGCCGGGACAGACGCAAGAATCCGGGTGACCTGTCCTGGATCGTTCCCAGCCGGGAATTGACACACGACATGGATTTGTGAGACTAAGCACCCCGTTCGGTATGAATTTCCCCCGCTACATCGCGGTAACTGCCATCACCCAGCGCCTCCAGAAAGGCGCTTCGATGGCGTGCTCCTGGCATCAAGCCGGGAAGCGCACCCCGGCACGGGGCGGAGTGGGAATGAATTCCAGGTAATCCAAATCCAGGACCGATTTCAAAAACCCACGATCGCCCACGCGATCGTGGGTTTTTGGCTTTTGGCACCTCAATGACACCCAATCGCAGCTCCAATCCGGCTTTTTCTCAAGCCACAGCAACGACAACAGCAACCCTCAAGCAGTTTGAAATGAACACGAAGTCCAACCAACCCCTCCGCGCCGCCGCGACTCCCCTGGAGCCTCCCGACGAGCGATTTGAGTTCCACCCTGAACCCGCAGCGCCGTTCACCCGGACGACCGAGTCGGAGCTCGACCGACTGAAGACCCGGTTGCTCCGGGAGCTGGTGGCCCAGGCCGCCTCGCCGGCCCTACTGGCCCCGTTGCGCCGCGCCGCCAACGAGGCCGCAGCTCTGGCCTGGCTGGAATTGCATCCGCTGCTGGTGTTTCCCGAGCTCTTCCAAGAGAAGGCCCGGACGGCCCGGTTGCGGCTGCAGAGGCAGGAACGGATCCACGCCCGCACCTCCCATACCCAAACCCTCCTCGTGGCGGAGGCCGCATGATGACGCGCCAATCGCTTGATGTCGTACCGTGGACCGGACAATTCGCCGAGGTTGTCGGACGTCGGGGTGAGAGGTGCGTCCTGCCAAAACGCTGTCTGCGTTTTGGCACCCGCACGTCCCACGCCGGCGCCCGACGCCTATGCGGCGAAGTTCAAAGGTAGAAAGAAAAAGTGAGAGCGGCGAAGGGCCCCAATTCACGCCTCCATCCGTAGCCGCCGAGGGAACGAAGCGGCTACCGAGTGAGCGCGACAGCGTCCTGGAGTGCGTGAGTCCTCTCACGCTCTCGACTCGCGCACCCCATGCGGGACCAAACGCCTCGTTCTTTCACGTCTCGTTCCCATCGAAAGCGGCAGAGGACTGCCACACTCCGGGACCGTTCGGAGCCCATCGCCTTGGGAGCCTTCCATCCGAGGATCCGCCTCCA
>JANXMD010000804.1 GCA_025354845.1 Verrucomicrobiota bacterium
ATTTTCATGATCGTGGTAGTGGTACTGGTAACGGTGATGGAAACAGTGCGTGAAAGTGCGGGTCAGTTCTTGAAGAGCAGCGGGGCGAACTCGTGAAGACTGCGGCGCCACGACTGCCATTCGTGCGCGGTGTCGGGCGATTCGTAGAACACGGCGTTGACGCCAGCCTCCTTTAACGCGGCCGTTTGCGCCTTGGGATCGCCGCCTCGGTTGGGGCGATCGCCGCCCAGTTCCTTGGAACCGTAGCTGATGAACACCAGTTTCACCTTCTTCTTGAAGGCGGGAAGATCGGTGATGTTGGTCACCGCGATGCTGCCGCCGCTGAAGACGCCGATGTGTGAAAAGGTGTCGAGATGCCCCAGCGTGATGCCGCGAGTCTGCATGCCGCCCATTGAGAGGCCCGCCATGGCGCGATTCGACGGTTTCGCGACGGTGCGGAAGTTGGCGTCCACATAGGGAATGAAGTCTTCAATCAGCGCCTTCTCGAATGCACTGAAGTTGAAGGCACGTCCACCAGGGCCGGCGATCGCTCGGTTGGTTGCGCCCGATGCGGCTGGCGCGGCGTTCGTCGGGCGGCCTCCGGCGGCAAAGGGATTGCCGCCGTATTCCATCGCAATGAGGAACGGCAGCGCTTTGCCCTCGGCGATCAGGTTGTCCAGGATCAACCCGGCGTGGCCCTGCCGGCCCCAGCCGGTTTCATCCTCGCCCGCGCCGTGTTGAAGATAGAGCACCGGATAACGCTTCCGCGCGTTCGAGTCGTAGCCCGGGGGCGTGTAGATGAACGCGTGGCGGTTGGTGTTGCCCGACTTCGACCAGTAGTCGATTTCGCGCAATTGACCGTGCGGGACGTTCTTTAGCGCGTAAAAGTTGGCGTCCTTCGCCGGTACTTCCACGGCACTTCCCCAGCGGCTCGCGCCGTAGAAGTAGTGGCTGTTTGGATCGGGCACCTCGGCCCCATCGATGTTGATCGTATAGTAGTGAAATCCCTCATCGAGCGGCCGCGTATAGCCGATCCAGGCGCCGTCCTCGCCCTTCGTGAACACGCTGCTGTCGCGAAAACTCACGCCGATGCTCTGCGCCTTCGGTGCGAGAATGCGGAACTTCACACGGCCCTCGGAGTTCACCTGCGGGTACTGCCGGCCGGCCTGGTTGGACGGCGCGGGCTTCCAGTCGTCCGCGGGCACTTGGGATTGCGCGAGGCACAGTGGACCCAACAATGCGGACGCGACCGCGAGGATCGATAGGCTGGTTCTCATGGAGTGGTGATGGCTGGTTGTGACAGTGGCGAGGGGCGGCGGTTTCAGTTTCGACTTTGCCGGGTGGGTTCCGGTTGGGGTTTTCCGGCGGAATACAGCCTGTGGATCTCGTCGCCACTCAGCGCGCGGCTGAACAGGCAGAAGTCATCCATGGCGCCGCTGAAATTGCGGATCATGAACGGGTCGTTCTTGGGGAAACCGCGGGCGTTCCAGTTGCCAAGTTCCGCAACGCCGATATGGAACGGGGGTGCAATCCTCAGCGGATGTTCACTCACGGGAAGGCCGTTCAGGTAGTGGACCACCCGCTTCGAATCCCCATCGACGACGGCGGCCAGGTGAACCCAGAGGCCGAGTTGATCGAGTCCGAGGGCCGGGGGACTGGCGCAAATTTGGTACCGACCGGGTCCGTCACCAATCGCGGTCAATCCCAGCACGCCATCGTTGCGAAGGGACCAATGGATCGTCCCGTCCTCGAAGCCGTCGCTCATGAAGAGGGAGTTGATCTCGCGGTCGAGTCCCTGCACCCGCAGCCAGACGGCGAGGGTCAAGGCGTTGTAGTCGCCGGGAACCTCCAGCCTCACGCGATCGCTGACGTTGCGAAACTCAAGCGCCCGCTTGTCTGGCCAGCGGCCCTCGGTCCACTGACAGCCCACGATGGTGGCGTCCGGAGTGGCGTTCCTCAGCTTGCTCGCATTCGGCAGACTCCAGTCCGAGGTATCCAGCGGCTCGAACTCAAAATGAATCAGCAGGGTCGGGTCCTGATCGAGCCGCGTGCCGGCCGCACGCCATTGTTCATGGCGCAACACCTCCGCCTCGGAGGATTTGCTCTGCAGATCGAACAGCGACGCGAAGCGGGAGCGACCTGCGGGAACCAGCCGGGGCGGGGCTGCGCCGTCCGCAATGGCGCCCTGGCCTTCGAGCAGGCTCTGGTGGGCCGCGGCGGCAGGCGATTGAAACTCGACGCGGCCCTTGAAGACGTGCAGTTCTGTTTCGCGCGCGCTGACCTCGACGCCGAACACGGTTCCGAGGTCCGTCACATTCAGTCGCGGTGTCCGCAACCGGAATCCCCTGGCAGGTGGCGGGACCTCAGCGATCAGCCGGCCGCCGAGACAGACCACCTCTCCGGGAGAAACCAGCTGCAGTTCGACCGGGCCTTCAATCACCAGACGCGCCCCGCTGTAAAAAACGATTTGTGCCAGACCGGACTTGAGCCGAAGCCAGCCTGGTTCCAAGGGCCCGCCCAGGCGCGGAACCTCCCCGGGTGCCTGCCAGACCGCGTCCGCGACACGATTCAGCATCGCGACCGCCTTGCTGGTATCGCCCTTTCGTCCCCCAGACTCTGGCCGATACACCCACCATGCAGCCGTCAGCAGCAACGCAACACACGCAGCAAGTGCGAGGATCTGGCGTGTTCGTTGGAACCAGGGTGGGGCCTGGGGCGGCAGCGCGCTCCCCGGCAACGGGATCGGCTCCCCGGTTTCACGAGCGAACAGGTCGGGGTCCGAGGCCAGCCAGGAATGAAGCTCCAGACGCAGGATGTATTCGTCGCGGGCGGCGGGTTGACCCCGAAGCAACTCGTTCAAGGCACGCGACTGCTCCTCGGTTGCGGTGCCGTGACACACTGCGGCGACGGCGTGATCAAACTCGGACGAGGGAAATTTCAGGCCCATGGGACGCCCTCCTCCGGTTTGGCCGCGTTCTCCATGCATCCCTGAAGTGTCTGCCGAACGCGCTGCAGTGCTTTGTACGTCGCCGCCACGGTGCGACTCGACGCCTCCGCGAGCTTCTCAATGGAATCGCGGCGATAGTAATGGCCTTCCACGAGTCCGCGCTGTGCCTCAGGCAGTTTGTTCAAGCAGCTCTCCAGATGCCTCAGGCGAACTTCGAGTTCCGGCCGCAACTCCTCGCGACGCTGGGCCAGCTCCTCCGCGAGCCCCCCTTCCAGCAAGGCCTGCCATCGCTGGCGTCGTTCGATCCACTGACGGACCTTGTTCAGCGCAAAGCGGCAGGCCCAGGGTGTGAACGGCTGGTTCGGGTCGTACGCGTCGAACTTCTCCCAGAGCGCGATCGCGGTTTGTTGAACGATGTCCTCGGCGTCCGCTACGCTCGGCACCAACGTGGCGACGTAACGAAAGATCTCCCGCTCACTGCGCAGAAACAGCGACAGAAACCGCTGCTGGGCGGCGCTTCGGGTTCCGGGTTGGCACGATGAGTCGGCAGACATGCGTGGGGCGATGTCTATACTTCCAGCCAGCCGCGGATTTTGGACAAGAAAACTTCAAGTTTCTGCGTCGGCCTCGGCAGGGAAGGTTCTCCACTCGGTCGGCTTGTCCCGGACCTTGCAACGAGCACCGATCCATTCCGGCCGCCAACTTGCGATGACGGCCGGATGGGCGGGTTGGTCTGAACCCCGCTTCAGGGATTCGCTGCGAGGAATTCGACCAGATTGCGGATCTCCTGCTTGGTTAGCACGCCGCTAAAGCCCTCGGGCATGCCGCTGAGGCCTTTTTCACGGCTGGTGATGTCGGCCTTCTTCAGTTTCAGGAGACCGTCTTCGGGCGAGTTGACCTCCAGTTCAGTAGCGGTCTCCGACTTGATGACTCCGGCATAGGTGGTGCCATTCTTCATGTTCACCAGAACGCTCTCAAAGCCCTGCGCGATGTCGGCGTTGGGATAAAGAATGGAGCGAAGCACATATTCGCGACCGCGCTTGGTGACCGCGCCCGTAAGCTCGGGGCCCACCTCGCCGCCCTCGCCGTGGATCTTATGGCAACGCACGCAGCTGACTTCGGCCTTTTCGAGGAACACTTTGCGTCCCTCCTCCGCGTTGCCGCCGGTGAGGCATACCTTCCACGGATTGAGGTCGTTCTCTGCCACCTTGGGCAGCCCTTCCTCCCATTTGGCGAGTTGCGCCTTCAGGGCTGGACGCTTCGCGGCGGCATCCAGGACATCGAGTTGCAACTCGGGCGCCACCTTGCCGGCGAGGAGATCGGAGAGCCACCGGGAGAGCAGCGCGTCGGCCGCCTTGCCTTCGACTCCGGCGACGGTCGCGAGCGCATTTTGCCGTTCAGCCACCGATCCCTTGTTAAGGACCGAAATGAACTTGGCCAGCGGATTGGGCGGGACGGTACCCGCCGCCGCATTGGCGGCAGCGGCGGCGTTGGCCGCGGCAGGACTGAGCTGCGGGGCCGAGGAAACCTGGGCACTCAGGTTCAGGGCCGTCTTGCGAACGGACTCGTCGGAATCATCGGAAGCCTTGGAAATCGCCTCCGGCAACTGCGGAGCGTGCAGCACGGCCAGCGCCTTCAACGCCTCGACGCGTGCTTCACCGCTGACCTGCTGATTGACCGCCAGCTCGGCCAGCTGCGGAGCGGCTTCGGAAAGTCCCACCAACCCGGCGGTGCGGGCGGCGCGCGCACGGACCTTGTTTGGCGCCGTCTGCACGATTGAGCCGAACACCGACTTCAGTGCTTCGGCCGGAGTCTTCGCGTCGCGAGGGAACGCGGTCGGACGCCAGAGGCCGGTGATTCGATCCCGGCCGCCATTGGCCGGCCAGTCACCGAGCGCTGCAAGCGCATCGAGTCGAGCCCATTCTGGATGCTCGCCCCCCGCGTACTTCGCGAGCGCGGCTGCACTTTCGCGCGTGCCGACGCGGTAGTTGGCATTGAGAATTCGACGCACCAATTCGGAGCCGGAATTCGGGAGATCTCCCCACGGACCCTTCTCACTCATCAGCGCCAGTTCGGCCACGGCACCGGAGATTGGCTCATCGTTAATCGCTCGCGCCGTCTCGATCACGATGCGCTGCGAGGTATCCTGGAGGAACGTGCCCACTTCAGAACGCTGCAACCGGCGCAAGGCGATCACCGCGGCCAAGCGGATCGACTCCGACGGGTTCGAGGACAGCGCCAGAATCTGCTCGGGCGACGCGCAGTGCACCAACGCCAGAACTCCGGAGTGCCGAAGTGTCGGGTCGGTGTCGGAATTCGCCTTCAGCATCGCCAGAATCGCCGGAACGGTTTCCGGTCGCCCGACCTTGGAGAGGGCGATCGCGGCGAGGGACTGCACGCGCGTGCTGGTGTCCGTCGTGGCGCGGACCAGCGCGTCGTGAGCGCGAGGATAGGCCGCATCGCCGAGCACACGCGCTGCATTGGCGCGCACTTCCATCTCGCCGTCGGTCAGGAGGGTCGTGAGGGTGTCGAGACTCTCGGACGGAGCCGCAGAACCGGGCTTGCGGGTCTGCGCCTGCACCTGGCCAATGGCCCAGATCGCGTGAACGCGGGCATGCAGATCGCCGGGGTTCTTCGCAAGCTTGACCAATGACGAGACGACCGGCTCGCCCTTCTTCGCCAGCGCGAACTGTGCGCCTTGGCGGACGCGCTGGTTCGGATGCGCCAAGAGGCTGAGCAACTCCTTGGGAGCGCGCTGGTCAAACCCGGCCGCGAGCAGCTTCCGGGTCTCCGCAACGATCGGAGCCTTGCTGCCCTGCTCGTGCGTCATCTTGTAAATCCGCCCTTTGCCGTTCTGGTTCCAGCCCTCAACCCAGTCGAGCACGTAGAACGCCCCATCCGGTCCCCAATCGCCGTCGGTGGCGAGGACCGACCAAATCATCTTGTCGGCTTCCACCAATTCAAAGTTCGCGCCGCGGGGTTTGAGCTTGAAGCGGTGGATTCCAGATCCACTGCTGCTCCCGCGGAAGTCGACCAGCGTGAACGTCCCCTTCCATTCGGGCGAGGCGCCGGTGCCGGGATAAAAGCTCACGCCGCTGGGACCGGCGGCGATGTTCTTGATGGGGGGAACGATGTAGGCGGGCTGATCGGGATTCTGCGGATGCCACATCTTCTCCTGGTTCCACGGACCGCGCGGGGTGTAGGAATTGCGATTCTCGAGGAACTGGTAACCAATGCGCCATCCGTTGTCGGCCCCTTCGACCAGGTACGTCCACCGTGCCTGATCGCCGCCGTCGGAATTATTGTCGCCGGTGAACAGGTTGCCGAAGTCGTCGAAGACCAGCTCTTGGGGATTGCGAAGCCCATAGGTGAACTGCTCGAGCTCGGTGCCATCGGGATTGCAGCGGAACACCGACCCGCCGTCCGGGAAGCCGATGTAGCGGCCGTTCACTTGAACGTTCCCGGCGCGATCGCCGATGCTGTAGTAGAGTTTGCCATCCGGCCCCCAGGCAAAGCCGTGGAGATCGTGGCCCAGGAATCCGCCGCGCACGCCGTAGCCGTAGCTGAGGCTCTGGCGCGAATCCGCGATGCCGTCGCCGTTGGTGTCACGCAGCAACCACACGTGGGGGATGTTGGCGAGATACACGTCGTTGCCCCGGGCGATCACTCCCGCCGCGATGCCGTCGAGGATGTTGTTGAATCCCTCGGCAAACACCGTGGAGTGATCCGCGTGGCCGAGACCCTTGGTGTCGGTGAGCAGGCGCACGCGCTCGGTGTGCGTCGTGTACGATTTCAGATCGTTGTTGTAGTGGCGCTTCAGCAGGGCAACGCGATCTTCAACCGTCTTGGAGGCCAGCTCCTCGTCGAGCCAGTCGGGATGGCCCCGGATGTCGTCCACACCCTGGCTGTGGCGGAAGGTCTCGCATACATAGACCTTGCCCGCGTCGTCCATGTAGAACGCCACCGGTTGGGCCAGATCGGGCTCCGACGCCCACACCTCGCACTTGAATCCCGGGGCCAACTGAAAGCGCTTGATCGCCTTTTCGGCCTCGTCCGAGGGCCCTGCAATCTTGGCCGCATACGACGGCGCGGAAAGCTGGTGCTGGGCGGCAACTGGCGACAACAGGGCACACGTCGCGGCCAGTGTGATGGCACGACGCATCAAGAGACGGGCGGTACTACGCATAGAATTCCGACAAGGTTATTTTGGATCCGGTCACCGACGCAAGAGGGCCCTGAGGATTCAACCTAAAAACGGCGGCTTAACCGCAGATAAACGCTGATGAACGCAGATACTGAGAGGGATACGTCGAAAGATCCCGGTTGAGAAAGTGTCTGTATCGGGTGTCGCCAAGGACCAATCCCGACCGCCGTATGGATCCGTTCCCTGCGGTTTTCGCCTGCTTGAACTGCCGAAACTAGGTTCCACGGATTCCCCCGGGGCACATCTGATCGCAGATTTGAAATCAACCAATCCGGATATGACGATTTATCCCTTGAATCGACGGCTCGACTGGCGCACGCTGCCGCTGTGATTTCGTTGATTCACGATCTCCATGCCGCCGCCAAGCGGCGTGGTAAGCCGGCGATTTCGCTGGAATTCTTCCCGCCTAAGACCGACGAGGGCGACCGAAACCTGTTTGAAAAGACGTTACCCGCGCTGATGGCGATCCGCCCGGACTACTGCTCGGTGACCTACGGCGCCGGCGGGACGACGCGGGACAAGACGCTGCAGATCGTGGAGCGGATCCAGCGCGATTTCGATCTCACCACCATGATGCACCTGACCTGTGTCAACGCGACGCAGGCGGAGCTCGATGCGGTGGTGTCGGACGCCCGGTCGCGCGGGGTAAAGAACCTGCTGGCACTGCGAGGAGATCCTCCCGTGGGGGCGGCGGAATGGACCGCCACCGAAGGCGGATTTCGCTACTCCTCGGAACTGGTGGCGCACCTGCGCCAACTGGGCGGATTCAGCATCGGAACCGCGGGATTCCCCGAGGGACACATTGCTCAGGCGGCGGGACGCGAAGCTGACTGGGAACATCTTGCGGACAAAATTCAGCGTGGAGCCGACTTCGTGGTGACGCAGCTGTTTTTCGACAACGACGATTTCTTCAGGATGCGTGACTACCTCGCATCGAAGCGGGGAATCCAGGTACCGCTGATCCCGGGGCTCCTGCCCGTGCTGTCGCGGAACCAGACCAAGAAATTCACCGCACTTTGCGGCGCGGCGCTGCCGACGGCGTTTGTGGCCAAGCTCGACGCCCTGGGAGATGACGACGCGGCGGTGACCCAGTTTGGCATCGAGTATTGCGCAGCCCAATGCGAGCAGCTGATCCGCGAGGGCGTGGCTGGCATCCATTTCTACACGCTCAACCGCGCGCATTCGGCGGCGGCGGTGGTCCGTCATCTAGGACTCGACGGATCCGACCGGACGGACGTCGCGGTCACTCCAGCCGCTTGACGAACTCGAGTTCGTTCCCCGCTGGGGTCCTTCGGTAGGCAAGAGAATCGGTGAGTTTGCGCATCATGTGAACTCCAAGGCCGCCGATCGGACGCGCATCCGGATCGCCCACCAGATCGGGCTCGGATGCGGTGAGCGGATCGAAGTCGTCGCCATCGTCGAGCACCGTCACATACACCGCCCCGTCGCGGATCTGCAATCGCAACGACGCGGTTCGCGCCCCGGAATGATCCACCACGTTCTGCAGATGCTCATTCAGCGCGTGGTCGAGGGCGAACATCACCTTCGGCGCGAGCGAATGACTCTTCCCGAACTCGGCCAGTCGTTCGGACGAGACCGGCGGCAGCTCTGGATTGTTGGGAAGCGTGAATTCCACGGTGGGAAAGCGAGCTTCGGATTCCGGCCTCAGGGGATCGCGGTCAGACCTTCTCGACCAGGGTGTCGCGGAATCCGGTCAGCTCCAGGATTTGATCGATCTCCGGCGAGGTGCGGGAAACCAGCAACTGCCGCCCCTGTGCCTTCATCTGGCGGTGATACTGCAGCAGGACGCGAATCCCGGCGGAACACAGGAAGTTCGCTTCGGCCAGATTGACATACAGCAGTCGTGCCGGCGTCTTAATGACGGCCAGCACCTCGACTTCAAGTTCGTTGGCGGCGGGCCCGTCCACCCGCCCCTTCAGAAAGAGTTCGGTTTCGTCGCCGCGGGTGACTTGGGAAAGGCTCATGAGGGAGGTCTGAAAAGTTTCAACGCATCCATGCGCGAGCCGACAAAAAAAAACAAGCCTAACCCCGCTGCAGCGAGCGCAATGGAACCATCCGGTCCTCTCCGCGCGACGATTTCCCCGAGGTCGAATCGCGTGACCGCCACGAGCCGCAGCCGCTACCTATCGCCGCGGACCGGAGGCTGGGCCGGTGGCAATTCCGTGGAATCGGAGACCTTTGCCGAGAAGAACAACTTCATGGCGATCGGGAACAGGTCAATCCACCGCGTCACCTGCCGCAGCGTTTCATGCTTCAGACCGGCGGAAAAGATCCGGGTCCCACCCCCCGGACGGAGGTCGCGAAAGACCACCCGGCCCACGGTGAGGATCAGCGTGTCGATCCCCGCAAACTGGACCGACCCTACCCGGGCGTTGGTCGACGTGGAATCCAGGGCACCGAGCGCCGACTGCAGTTCCGCCACGTTTGTCCGCCCACGGGCATCCACCACGACCTGCAGTTCCGCCAGGTTGAGCCGCACTTCGCGAAACCGAAGGGCATTGGTCGCCGCGGCTTGCGCGTCGTAAGCGAGATAGAGCTCTGGGAGATCGAGGAACAAACCGCCGCCGAAGTTGGCGGGATTCCGGATTCGCAGCTCCTGAATCCGCAGGGAGCCGTCTCCGAGTCCCAGAGTGACCGCACCGACGGAAGTTTCCCATCCGGTCCGCCGCTGAATGACAGTCTCAAGGGCGAGTCGGCCAAGCCAGTTTCGCGACAACACCAGCCCGATTCCCACGGCCACCCCCACCAACCCCAGGGCGATGACAATTCGGATCCAGTGACGCGCCCGCTTCAAATTCATGGGCCGCTCGAAAAATTGAGCCTCAGAGCACGATGTCCTCGGGACGAACCTCCAGGCATTCGTCCTGATCTTCCCAGATCAACGAGGGAAAATGTTCGAGCAGGAGCGGGACGAGGTCATGAGCCGCATCCGCGAGAAGGCGCTCCACTTGTTGTGCAGCATCCTCGAACGCCGCGTCGTAATCGCGCACCTTCTTTCGCCGCTTGTCATCCCAATGCGCGACATCGTGCACGGGACGATACAGGTCGCACCACTTCCCCACCCGTACGCGAACCTCGGGTGCCAGATCCTCGAACGGCACACAGGTCTCGCCGCAGTGTTGGCAAATCAGCCCACTCTCGGCCACGTCGCGGGTGAACAGCGGCAGGACCGGCGCGCGGCAGCAGGCGCCGGCGGTGTAGCCCGCGGGAATGTTGACGAGACGCTTCAGCCACACCTGACGCTCGTGGGCCAACTGGGCGGCAAGTCGATACGCGCCGACCAGGGGATGCGACAGTCGCCAGGCCCGACCGTGGAGCTGTCCCAGGGTCTGCGAGCACCAGCGCGCGAGCGTGAGGTCGTCCACCTCGCGAAACGCGAGTCCATACTCCTTCCACAACCGGTCGAGTGGGGAATCTTCCTTCGGCTCAGGCATTGGCGAGAGGATAGCAGGACAACGGTCGAACCCAAGCCGCAAGGCGCCCGGAAGCTCCGGAACCTCATGTGCCCCAGTGCCGCCTCCCGATGAATTGAGAAACTTCGCGCTTTCTCCGCGTGCGCCCCCTCGGCACGGTTTCGCCATCGACACTCCATGAACACCCCCCGCGAATCCGCCTTTGCCTGGTGGCGACTGCTGAATCGATATCAGTGGTTCGTCCTGATCGTGGCCTCGCTCGGATGGTTGCTCGACTGCATGGATCAGCAGCTGTTCAACCTGGCGCGGCAGCCGGCGATGAAGGAGCTGCTCGCGGTGACGCTCGGGCGTCCCGCCACCCCGGCGGAAATCGGCGAATATGGTCCGTACGCCACCGCCATCTTCCTCCTCGGCTGGGCGACGGGCGGATTGATCTTCGGTGTGCTTGGGGACCGGTGGGGACGAGCGAAAACCATGCTGGTGACCATCCTCATGTACTCCGGATGCACCGGGTTGAGCGCCTTCGCTCATGAGTTCTGGGACTTCGCGCTGTACCGCTTTCTCACCGGACTGGGGGTCGGCGGCGAATTCGCGGTCGGTGTTGCCTTGGTTGCCGAGGTGATGCCGGAACGCGCGCGGCCCTATGCCCTGAGCCTGCTGCAGGCATTGTCCACGGTGGGCAACATCACCGCCGCCTGCACCAGCATCACGCTGGGGCAACTGGAACAAACCGGCGTCGGCGGCAAGCTGGCCGGCTGGGCGGCCTGGCGCTGGATGTTCGTGGTCGGTGCCGTGCCCGCCATCCTGGTGGTCTTCGTCCGCCGCGGCCTCAAAGAACCCGAACGCTGGCAGGCCACCCAACGCGACCCTGAGCTACGCAAGCGCATGGGCGATTACGGTGAGCTGTTTGGAAATCCCCGGTGGCGCAAGCCGGCCGCGCTGGCCGGCCTGCTGCTGCTGACGGGAATCCTCATCGCCTTCCTCGGACCGGCCGACTGGCCCAAACGCTCCATTGTCTTCGGATTCTCAATCGCCGCCCTGGCCGCCGGATTGGTCGTCGTTTTTGGCGGCGGCGGCGACACCACCTACCGTCGCAATGCCGTGGTCGGGCTGCTGCTCGCGTTGTCGGGCGTGATCGGCGTGTGGGGTATCGGGTTTTTCAGTTTCGACCTCATCCGTCCCGTGGTCACCGGCAAGCTCAAGGAACTGGCGATCCATCCCTTGGTCATCGAGCCCGGATTCCAGCACGCGGTGGCCTCCTGGCTCGGATTCACCGATCTCAAACCCGAGCAGATTCCCGGCAAGGTGACCGTCTGGGTGGGCATCACGTCGATGATGCAAAATCTCGGCTCCTTCTTCGGCATCTACATCTTCGGTATGGTTGCCGAACGTTTCGGTCGACGACCGGCCTTTGCCGGTGCGCTCATCGCTGCCGCCGGAAGCACGGCTGCCGTGTTCGGGTTGTTGCGCGAGTTTTCGCAGATCTTCTATCTGATTCCCTTGATGGGCTTTTGCCAACTGGCGCTGTTCGGCGGCTACGCCATCTACTTCCCCGAACTCTTCCCCACCCGCCTCCGAAGCACGGGCACCAGCTTCTGCTACAACGTGGGACGGTTCGTGGCGGCCTCGGGACCAGCCACGCTCGGACTGCTTACCGCAGTGGTCTATCGCGAAAAGGCGGAACCCTTTCGCTACGCGGCCATCACCATGTGCCTCGTGTTTGGCATTGGTCTGCTCGCCCTGCCGTTCGCTCCCGAAACGCTCGGCACCTCACTCCCCGAGGAAGATCGTGGGCCGGCGCACTGAGTCCACCTGCCGCTCACCTCATGGCGCGGGCCGACGGAGATCCAACGCGACCAGTCGATCCTCGCAACGCAGATACAGGCGGCCCTCGGACAATACCGGGGCGGCCCAGCAGGGATGGTGGAGACTCGGCACTTGCCAACGTCCCAACTCCTCGCAGCGTTCGGGATTGGGCCGGAAGATCCCGAGCATTCCTCCCTCCCCGATGGCGAACAGCTTCCCGTCAGCGAGAACGAAGGATCCGCGACCAAACACGGCCGGCTGCGGCGCGGAGTGAGCGGGCCAGCGCTCCTCACGCTCCCACTTCACCTTGCCGGTGGAGAACTCCGTGCACCGAAGAATGGCGTCCGGCTCGTTGCGTCCACTGAACCCGTAGAGATGCCCACCCACCAGGATCGGCGTGCTCCAGTGCATCTCCAGTCCTAGCCCCTGCCAGCGCTCCGCAAACGCGGCCGCACCGGGCTCGACATGCAGCAACACGGATCCCGTCCGGTAGTACGCCGAGGAGATTAAGACGTCGTCGCCCTGGATGACCGGGTTCGCCGCATTTACCGACTCCTCCACCCGCGCCCGAAACCAGCGCGAGAACCGCACCTTGCCGTCCTTGGGATCGAGGGCCACCAACCCTTGGCGCATGAGACAGAAGACCAACCGCCTTCCCCCGACCGTCGCCGCGACCGGTGAACTGTAGCTCGCCTGCTTTTCCCAACGCCGCCACTCCACCTTCCGATCGCCTGCCCACCCCAGCATCGGCTGGCCTTCCCAGCTCTTTTCCCCGACCGATTCCCAGAGGGTCTTGCCCGTCTCGGGATCAAAGGCCACAACTCCCGAATTGGGCTGACCTCCCACCATCACGATCAGCTTCCCCCCTTCGAGAAGCGGCGTCGTGCCCACTCCGAAAAAGGCCTCGGAAACCTCGAACTCCTTCGACGTATCGCGCTGCCAGAGAGGCGCACCGGTGGCGAGATCGAGGCAGGTGAGTTTCCCTTCCGCGCCGTAGGTGTAGACCCGGTTGGTGGTCAGGAGCGGCGCCGACCGCGGGCCGTTGTTGTAGCCGTAGGGGTCGCGGTAGGCCGTGGGATAGGCGTGCCGCCAGATCGGCTTGCCCGTCGAGGCATCCAGGATCTGGAGCACCTCGGTGTCCCCCAGCCGATGAAACAGCGCGAGCTTGCCCTGCTGGAGGGACGGACCGGCATAGCCCGTACCCACCGCGAGGTCGAACACCACCGGTGGCCCGGCGGGGGGGAGACGATCGATCAATCCGGTCTCAGGCGACGTGCCATCGCCATTGGGTCCCAGGAATTTCGGCCAATCCGAGGCCGCGAGGTCCAACGCCGCGACGAGGAGGACGAGTGCGGTGCGAAACAGCATTCCACTGTTTGACGCACCGGGCGCTGTCCTTGCAAGTGCAAGTCGAGGCCGGCTCGATGGAACCGGGCGAGACTGGGATTAACCGGCGTCGGCCAACCAATCCACTCGTCGCAGGCACTCACGAGCCTTGCGCCGCTCATAGCGGTGTTTGTGGGATTTCTTCGGCCGATCATCCACGGCCCGAGACGGATGCTTGGAATCACGGAGAAGTTCCGTGAACACGTCGTTGTTCTTGGTCATAGAGCGAGACCTTCGACTAAACCCCGGTCACCCCGGAGCCCGGCTGTTCGCACCCCGCGAACGGCTCGGACGCCGTACTCCCGGGAAAAAGCACCTGACAACGTCACCAACCTGTTTCCAGATCGTTTCACGTGTCAATGCCTGACTCATCTGATCGCCAGAACTCCCCAAATACTTGAGACGAACTCCACGGGGTTACAATCACCTCGGCGGAATCCAACCCCTCCCTTTTCTCTGTCCGTTTTATCGAAGCAGGCCCACCTCTTTGGGCCAAAGGCTCTTCACAACTCTAGCCTGGGGCGCGAGTCCAGGAATCTCCCTTTAACCGGACCCAAGCGCTGAAGGCGCGTTCCAGGGCCGGAAATCGCACGCATTTGTGTTAAAAGTGAGGCCTCCGCGCACCTGAACTCCAATCTCAGTCCTCCACGATGCAGTAGAGGTGCCCGTCGGTGCGGAGGAAAATCTGACCGTCGGAAATGGCTGGCGTCGCGTTGCTCGGCTCACCCAGGTCATTCGTGGCCAAAAGTTCGAACTTCTCCGGATCGGGCCGAAAAACGGTGGTGACGCCTCTTCGGCTCGTGACATACAACCGCCCGGCTGCCATCACGACCGAACCCCAGCTTTCTCCGCCGCCGAGCCGCTCGGTCCACCGGATTTTTCCGGTCTGGCATTCCATACATTGAGCGGTCCCTGGTCCGGCGTTGACTATGAAGACGAATCCATCAACGACCACACCCGAGCCGATCCGTTGGGTCTGCCTCTCCAGCCACAGCCGGTTGGTAGCGGTCACGTCGCCGGCTCCGCCCAGCTTGAAACCAATCGTGGGTCCGTTGACATAGCCCGAAAACGCGACGCCGATTTCGCCGGAGACGACGGGCGAAGGATAGATCAAAGCGACTTTTTCTTCCGCCAATCCATCGAGGAACCATAACTTGGCGCCGGTCTCCGGATCACAGGCGACCATCTGCGTGAGCATGCTGCAAAGGATCTGATCCGAATGGCACTTAGATAAGACCCATA
>JANXMD010000014.1 GCA_025354845.1 Verrucomicrobiota bacterium
GTGGATAAGCGCGGTAGCGTCCTGGAGTGCGCGAGTCCTCTCGCGCTCTCGACTCGCGGACCTCGTTGCGGGACCAAACGCCGTGTTCTTTCGCATCCCGTTCCCAGCAAGAGCGGCAGAGGACTGCCGCACTCCGAGACTAGCCGAAACCTGCATACCTTTGGGGGCGGCGCTCGGCCTCTGAGAGCAATGTTCCACGTGGAACATCCCGGGAGTTGGCGAATCGTCTCCGAACCGGCATTCTTTCGGCGATGTTTGTCTATCCTAAGCGATACGACGTGATTGTCGTCGGTGCTGGCCATGCCGGGGTCGAGGCAGCATTGGCGGCGGCGCGCATGGGGTGTCAGACGCTCCTGCTGACCATCAACCTCGACACTATTGGGCAGATGTCCTGCAACCCGGCGATCGGCGGTTTGGCCAAGGGACATCTGACGCGCGAAATTGACGCTCTTGGTGGCGAGATGGGCAAGACCACCGACATGACGGGTCTTCAGTTCCGGATGCTCAACACCAAGAAGGGCCCGGCGGTCTGGGCACCCCGAGCCCAATGTGACAAAAAGGCGTACCAATTCCGGTTGAAGTGGATTTGTGAGCGCCAGGCCAATTTGGACTGCAAGCAGGGCCAAACCGTGAAGCTGCTCTTCCGGGACCAGCAGGTGTATGGAGTTGAGACCAGCCTCGAGGTTCAGTTCCTCGGAACGACGGTCGTGGTCACCACTGGAACCTTTCTCCGCGGACTGATGCATGTGGGCGGCAACCAGCAAACGGGCGGTCGGGCTGGAGAGGCTGCGGCGATGGGATTGTCTGGGTCACTAAAGGAAGTCGGGTTGGAGCTCGGGCGTCTCAAGACAGGAACCCCACCCCGCCTAGTCCGTCAATCCATCGACTTTGATCGGTGTGATCGCCAGGAGGGGGATGAGGCAGTTCCTTGGTTCACCTACTGGAAGGAAGACCTGTGGGCTGACCCGTTGTTCCACGTGGAACAATCCTATTCCGGAAGTCCTCGGTCCGCCCCGGCCGAAGCGGATCTCCGCTACCCGCCGGGATCGATTCTCTCGCGGATTGGCACCCAGCTTCCTTGCTACCTCACCCGCACTACCGAGCGAACGCGCGAGTTGGTGAAGGCGAATTTGCACCGATCTCCGATGTATTCCGGAGTCATCGAAGGCGTTGGCCCCCGTTATTGTCCGAGCATCGAGGACAAGTTCGTCCGGTTTGCTGAGAAGGAGGATCATCAGATCTTTCTGGAGCCCGAAGGCATTCAAACCGATGAGATCTACGTCAACGGCTTCTCCACCTGCCTGCCGTTCGAGGTTCAAATCGAGATGGTGCGCAGCATCGTAGGCTGTGAGCGGGCCGAGATCCTCCGTCCCGCCTACGCGGTGGAGTATGATTTCTGCCAACCAACCCAGCTCATCTCGAGCCTGGAAACCAAAGTGTGCCGGAACCTGTTCCTAGCCGGACAAATCAATGGCACCTCCGGCTATGAAGAGGCGGGTGCGCAGGGCCTCCTGGCGGGAATCAACGCGGCGCGCCGGGTCCAGGCGAAGGAACCCGTGGTCCTCCGGCGTGACCAAGCCTACATCGGGGTGCTTATTGACGACTTGGTGACCAAGGGGACCCAAGAGCCGTACCGGATGTTTACCTCTCGGGCTGAGTACCGTTTGGTCCTCCGCCAAGACAACGCCGACGAACGGCTGAGCCGGATTGGGCACGAAATCGGCCTGCTTCCCGACAGATTGCTCCGGCGCTACGAGGCTAAGGAGGCTGCGGTCCGGGCGGAACGCGAGCGGCTCGAGCGGACGCGGATTGGCCACGAGACCCTTGTTCAACTGCTGCGCCGCCCGGAAGTAACCTATGCGACGCTGCCTGGTTTCCACCCTGCACTCCCGGCGGAGATCACTACCCAGGTGGAGATTGGCGTGAAATACGAAGGCTACATCGTGCGCCAGGAGATGGAGGTCGCCCGATTCCGGGATCTCGAGGAGCGTCGAATTCCCGAAGGATTCGACTTCGCCTCGGTTCCCGGAATCCGTGAAGAAGCGCGGCAAAAACTCCTGCAGATCCAACCATCCACAATAGGCCAGGCCAATCGAATCTCCGGAGTCACACCGGCGGATGTATCGGTGCTGCTCGTGTGGCTGAAAAGATCCGCGCCGCCCAACGATGGTTCACAGATGTAAACTATTGAGCGGCCCCATTCCTGCCGGCTGCGAAGAACCTGAGGACAAGTCTGCGATTTAACCTCTTGAATTTCCGCGAACGGCCTTTCTAATGCTGCCTTCCCTTTTTGAATTCCTCCGAGTGGAGGGATTGGCGGGCTTGGGCGGTGCACTTTCCGTGTGTCATCCCCAAGCCCGCTTCCTTTTTCTGGATGCCACTTTGCGGTCTTGGTGCCTTACTCCCGAGGAGCCGGGGCAGACAACGGTGCCAATCATAGGAGCCAAGTTCGTGGATTTGGCTGGCACCGATGCCGAGTCGGGGTAGAAAGAACCAGGTCCCATACTCACCAGCCTTACTCCGGTCATGCACTCTTCCCATCCGACCCCGCCTCAGAAGGCGTTCACCCTAATTGAACTGCTCGTCGTCATCGCGATCATCGCGATTCTGGCTGGCATGCTGTTGCCGGCCCTTTCGAAGGCGAAGGCGAAGGCCACCTCGATTGCCTGCATGAGCAACACCAAGCAGCTCGGATTGGCGTGGATTCTCTACAGCGGAGACTTCCGCGAGGAGCTGGTGCCGAATCATGTCGGTGACAACAACGCTTGGATCCTTGGAGATGTGAACACCCAACCCGGTGACACCAACGAGGCAAACATCCGGAACGGGCTGCTCTTCAAGTATAACACGTCTCTCGGCATCTATGTGTGTCCGTCAGACGACTACAAGCGCAACGGAAAGCAAAAGATTCGCCGCGTTCGCAGTTACTCCATGTCTGGTCAAATGAACAGCGACGTTCCGGGAGTGAACGCAAAGTACCCGCTGCGCAAAAAGACCTCGGACATCATCAATCCGGATCCCTCAGGCGCGCTGGTGTTCATCGACGAGAGCAGCAAGACGCTGGAGGACGGCTATTTTGCCATCCAGGTGGACAATCGAATCTGGCAGAACGATCCCTCCGACCGCCACAGCCGCGGCGCGAATATCAACTTCGCCGACGGGCATTCGCAGATTTACAAGTGGCTGGAACCGCAAACCGGCAAGCACAACTACGACGCGCCAGCTCAGAAGCCGAGCGATCGGGACTTTGACAAGCTAGCGCCCACCATCGCCATCAAGCAGTAGGCGCGCCGCCAAGGCTTCCTGTATCGAACATCCCTGTCTTCGTCCCGTCTCCCTTTATTTCATCCATGAGATTCGGCATCAATTCCTTCCTGTTCGCCTCTCCGTTCACCACCGAGAGCGTCTCGCTGTTTCCCACGTTCAAGAAGTGGGGTTTTGAAACGGTGGAGATTCCCATCGAGGACCCCTCCCACATTGATGCGGCGAAGGTTCGGGCGGCACTCGACCAGGCGGGTCTCGCCTGCGGCTCAATCTGCGCGTGCATGGGACCAGGCCGTGACTTCCGCGGCACCGCGGAGGAACAGAAGACGGCGATGGACTACTGCAAGGCGCTCATCGACCAGGCGGTGATCCTCGGCTGCCCGTCGCTCATCGGCCCGGTGTACAGCGTCGTCGGCAAAGCCGATGCCGTGGAACCCGCTCAGCAGAAAAAGGAATGGGCGCTCGTGGTGAAGAACCTCAAGGTGCTCGCCAAGTACGCGGAAAAGAAGGGCATCCAGATCTGCGTCGAGCCGCTGAACCGCTTCGAGACGGATTTTCTCAACACCACCGATCAGGGCCTCAAGCTCATTCAGGATGTGGGTTCTCCCGTGCTCAAGCTCCACCTCGACACGTTCCACATGAACATCGAGGAGAAAAATCAGGCTGCCGCCATCAAGAAAGCCGGCAAGCTCCTCGCGCATTTTCACGCCTGCGGTACGGATCGCGGTACCCCCGGCAACGATTCGCTGCAGTGGGAACCGATCGTCAAGGCGCTCAAGGCGATCAAATACAAGGGCGACGTGGTGATCGAATCCTTCACTACCGACGTGAAGGTGATCGCACGCGCCGCGGCGATCTGGCGTCGCATGGAGCCGACCCGCGACGAGATCGCGACCAAGGGCCTCAAGAATCTTCGCAAGGCGTTTGGCCGTTGAAGTGAAGAACTGGTTCGGAATTTCCCAATTCAAGTCCACTCACCGCATGAAGAAATCGCTCGTTTCGCTACTGATCCCCGTCGTGCTCGGCCTTCTGGCCCTCACTCAGACTGGCTGCCGCTCCATCTGTAGCACCACCCCGGCTGGTTTTGTCCCGCTATTTGACGGCAAGTCGCTCGCCGGATGGGACGGCCTTCCGAATCACTGGAAGGTTCAGGACGGCGCCATCACCGGGTACACCGAGAAGGAAAACCCGCTCAAGGGAAACACGTTCCTCCTCTGGACCAACGGCACGGTCGCGAACTTTGAACTGCATGCCCGGTATCGCATCACTCCGGTGAATGAAGTGGGATTTGCCAATTCCGGCATCCAGTACCGCAGCAAGGTGGCCGACGCCGCCGGGTTTGTCGTGGGCGGCTATCAGGCCGACTTCGAGGCCGGCAAGACCTACTCCGGCATCCTGTATGAGGAACGCGGACGCGGCATCCTCGCGGAGCGCGGTCAGCGCACCCGGATCACGGAGGTCAATGGCCAGACTCGCATCGTCAAAGTGGGCGATCTCGCTCCGTCCGCCGAGCTCCAGGCCAACATCCGCGCCAACGACTGGAATGACTACGTGATCATTGCCGATGGCAACCACCTGATGCACTTCATCAACGGTCGCATGACCATTGAGGTGATCGACGAGCAGGCTGCCAAGGCGGCGAAGAGTGGTGTGCTCGCGCTGCAGATCCATGCGGGTCCGCCGATGCAGGTCCAGTTCAAGGACATCCTGCTCAAGCGGCTTCCCTGAACCAGGCGCCAAACAGGAGCCTTTCATTTAACGACGGGGCGTGAAGATCCGTGGGGATCTCACGCCCCGATTCGTTTCCGGGCCGCGTGGCGGACGCAATTCCGCTTGAATCCCGGATGGCTCGCCGCCACGGTCACTCTACAATTCCATGCGTCTTCCCCTAAATTGTTCCCTCCGGATGAGCCGTGTCTGGACCGCGTTGGTGAGTCTGGTGTGGCTGGCGTTCGTTACTGGGTGCGTCACTGCGCCTGCGCCCGCTGGCGCTCCCAAGCGGATCGTCCTGATCGCGGGCAAGCCCAGCCATCCGCCCGGCATGCATGAGTTTCGCGCCGGATGCCTCCTCCTCCAGAAGGCCATGGCGGCATACCCCGGGGTAGTCATTGACGTTTATTCCAATGGCTGGCCGGTAAAGCAGGTGGACGGGGCGTGGGTGGACGACTCCTCCAAACTCGAAGGGGCCGCAGCAGTAGTGATCTATGCCGACGGCGGCGGGGGGCACCCGGCGATTAAGCCCGACCGGACGCGGTTTCTCGACGGCCTCGCCGCCAA
>JANXMD010000030.1 GCA_025354845.1 Verrucomicrobiota bacterium
CCCAGCCCGGTTGGAGACCCGGCAGCCCCCGGCGAGACCACGCCGCCTCCAACAGCCTGCGGGGTGAACGTGCCAGCCGAATAGGATCCGTAGGAAGTACCGGAGCCGGAACCGTAGCCGCCGGAACCGTATGAATTGCCATAGCCCGAACCGCGAATTCCGGAGGAGGAACCGTAGCCGCCAGAGCCAAGCCCACCCGACCCGAATCCGCCCATTCCCCGGCTCCCCGAGCCCGAACCAAATCCACCCATGCCACCCATGCCGCCCGAGCCTCCCAGACTCCCCGAGCCAGTCAGCCCACTACCGCCGCCACCACTGATCACGCTGCTCATGGTGCTAAAAATGTCCTCCACCCGACCGTACTTGATGCTGATTACTTCGAGCACGTAGTCCTGCTCCACCTCAACATCCACCTTCGCCAGGATCTCCAGCATGCGCTTCACATTGATCGCGTAGTCCCGCAGCACGATGGTCTTGGTGCTGGGAAGCCCAATGATGCCATTCTGGTTCTTGGCGAAGCCCTTCAGCGTGTCCACTGCCTCCTCCACCGCGATGTGCTTCACTTGGACAATGTGGGTGACGAACTGACTGGCTTCCGGATACGCCGCGGAATTCGTGGTGCGGCTGAACGCGCCACCTTCCTGCATCGCCTGAGCGGTCGGCACCGCGAGCACCGACTTTTCGCCGGTGGGGATCATGGTGACCCCGTTCAGCGCGAGGATCGTGTCGTACATTTGCACGGTCTCCTCCGGCGAGAGCTTCACGTCCTTGGCGTTGAAATCGATCTGCGACGCCGGAAGGTTGTTGGCCTTGAGTACGATTCGCCCCGAAGCCGTGGCGTAGACGTCCAAGAACTGCGCCAACGGCATCAATTTGAAGGAAAGAACGGGCTCGTCGGCGCCGCCATCGCCTCCCGTGGTTGCGGCGCTTGCGTTCGCAGGGGCCGCTCCGGGCGCCGGGCTTCCGCCGGGCACCGCCCCCGCCGCACCGGGCGCGGCAACCCCGGGAGCCGGGGGCGCGGGCAGGTTGCGGGGGAAGCTACCCGGAACCGCCGGGAGACGCGGCGCAGGCGTCGTCACGCCGTTCGGCGGGACGGTGCCATTGCGGTTGGGCTGGTTGGACGGGGTGGAAGCCGGCGCAATCGGAACGGGTGTCTGGCGTGCCACGAGCGGCAGCGCCATGAGGAGTGTCAGAACGAGGCCCACTGCGGGGCGAAGGGGAATTAGGTTCACGGGGAATCCTTCCTATTTCTTGGCGGGCTTGTTGGTGGCGGCCTTGTTCGCCGTGGCGGTGCCTGGAGCGACCTTCGGGGCCCCCGCCGGTTGGACCGACTTCTTGGTCGGCGGCGCCACCGGCGCCTTGGGCTTCTTCTGAAAACTGGCGACCAACGTCATCGTGGCCTGTAGGCGCGTCTGCGAGGGATCCAGCCGCAGCCGGTTCAACTCCCGCACACGAATCATCGAGTCCCCCGCGCCGAGAGAATGCAGGAAATCCACGAACTCCCCTTCTCCGGCCAGCACTTCGACGGTCATCGAGACTTCATCAAAGAAGGCATTGGTCTGGCTCAACGCGCGGTTCGGCGTCAAACGGGCGATGGTCACGCCGCGGGTCGCCGCCTCGGTGTAGATCGACGATTGCACTCGGTTCGCCTGCTCTTCCTCGAGCACGCCTCCCGCACCGGTCTTCTGCAACGACTGCAGTTGCTTTTCGTACGCCGGCTTTTTTCCGGTCTCGGAGGCGAACTGCGAACGGCGTCGTTCGGCCTTTTCCATCTCCGTGGACAACTTCGACCACTCGCCAAAGTACGGCCAAACGATCCAGTAATTGAGCACGAGCGCCACCACCACCAAGCCACCGAGCACCAGGCGACGCTCTTGGGGCTCCAGATTGAGCCGGTCCAGCCACACCAGCAGCGTGCTGCGCGCGGGGGCGGCCGTACTCGCGGCGGCGACCGTGGCGTTGGGATTGGAATCGGTTTGGCTCATGGCGATTCGGCCCGTTTCAGCTCGGCCTTGAAGCTCCAGCGCACCGACCCTCCCGGCCCCTGGGCCGGGAAAAAGGTCGCCGGCTCGACGCGGGCAAAGAGCATCTGGCCGTTCAACTCCAGCTTCTTGAGCTCGGAATTGTACTTGGTGACCTCAGCCGTGTTGTCGGCGCTGACCGTGCCGGTAAGCTCCAGCGCCCGGCCTCGGGTGAAGTCGAGCTGCGACAGATTGAGCGTCTCCGGCAACGACTCCACGGCCGCACGCCAAGCATCCAGTGCGGCAAACCGAAGCGCCACCTGGTCCTGCAAAATCGCCACCTGCGCCTTGGTCTGCAGGGCGTTGGTGTAGGAGCCAGCGATGGCGTTCCCCTCATCACGCAACGTGTCGAGGCGGTACTCCTGCACCTTCAACGCAATCATGAAACAGAACACGAAGGCCAGGTAGCACACCGCCGCGACCGCCATCGCGCGGATCCAGAGGGAATCAATGAACTCGTTGCGGCGGCGTTGGACGATATCGTCCGGCACCAGCGACCGCGGCGAATCCAGAAGTTGGTGCCTTGCCGACAATTCGGCCACCCGTGCCGGCTCCAGACGGGGCTGGATCGACACCGGTTGCCCCGACCACTCGGCCAACGCTGGTTTTAGCTCCGCCGCGTCGGTCGCGTCGGCCACCACGGTGACGGGTGGGAGGACGGTCAACCAACCGTTCCATTCGCCGGCCCACGCCACACGACTCAATTGATCCACCAACGCCGTCGTGCCCTCCGGCCCCGCAGCGATGCGGACCAGACCAATCTCACGCCAGCGTCCACCGAGATACCATCCGGCGAACACAACCCGGGCATCGGGGGCCGGATCCACGATCAGCCAGACTCCATCCCCCGACGGCCGGCAATCGCGCAGTTCCCGCAGCAGAGGGAATTCGAGTCGGTCGGCGACGTATCCCGCCGCATACAACCGGTCCAACCATTCCTCCAGCGCGGTCCGCGAAACCAGCGTGACCCAGGCGGTCAGACTCGTCACCGGAGCGGTCGGGGCTTCGCCCTCCGTCACCGGGTGCAGAGCCGGGCCGGAGACGACCGTCTCGACCGTCCAAACCACCTGAGCGGGCGGTAACGGGGAGAGGCGCTCCAACTGGAATTCGATCATCCCCGGAATCTCATCGGGAGACGCGGCCGGAAGTTCCACCGCGCGGACGAAGACCGAATCCGCCGGAAGCCAGGCGACATCGATGCGCGGCTGCAGCAGGCGCCGCCAGTCGTTGCCCACCAGCGCGGGAGGCAACGGTTTGCCGGTTTCCAAGGGCACCGGACCTTGAGGCACGGGCTCGCCGGACTTCACCTGGAACCGCCACGCCGTCCGTGCGCCGGAAGGCGACAAGGCGAGCACGTTGCAGCCCTGCAGCCGTGAGGAAGCGGGCTTCATTTCAGGGGAACCTTTTCCTCCACCAGGCTGCGGACGTGTTCCTCATTCTGGGTCACGCGAAGGACCTCTTCGACCGTGGTCACCCCGGCGCGCACCTTCCGCCAGCCGTCATCGCGCAGCGTGCGCATGCCCTGGGCTCTGGCCGCCATGGCGATGGTCGAGGCGGCGGCGCGGTTCATCACCAGCGGACGGATGGCATCGTTGACCAACAGCAGTTCGTGAATGCCGGTTCGGCCCTGATAGCCAAGCTGACGACACTCCTCGCAGCCCTCGCCTTTCCAAAACACCGCGGAGTCCAAATCCGCCTCCGGAAAGCCACACTTCACCAAGTAACTGCGATCCAACTTTTGCGGGATTTTGCAGTGCGGACAGATGGTGCGAACCAAGCGCTGAGCCATCACCGCTTCCAGCGAAGACGCCACCAGAAAGGGCTCGATGCCCATGTCAATCAGGCGCGTGAAGGCGCTGGGCGCGTCATTGGTGTGCAACGTGCTGAACACAAGGTGACCGGTCAGCGCGGCGCGGATGCCGATCTCCGCGGTCTCAAGATCGCGGATTTCGCCCACCATGATGACGTTGGGATCCTGACGCAGGATGTGTCGCAACCCCACCGCGAAGGTCAGGCCGATGTCGGATCGTACCGGAATCTGGTTGATGCCCTTGAGCTCGTATTCGACCGGTTCCTCAATCGTGATGATCCGCTTGGTGACGGAGTTGATGGTCGAGAGAAAGGCGTAGAGCGTGGTGGACTTGCCCGAACCGGTCGGACCGGTGACCAGAAAGATGCCGTGCGGTTTGACGATGATGTCGCGAATTGCGTTCTCCTCGTCAGGGGCAAACCCGAGACGTTCGAGGCCAAAGAAGATTTTGCCGCGGGTCAACAGACGCAACG
>JANXMD010000035.1 GCA_025354845.1 Verrucomicrobiota bacterium
AACTACACTCTTTCTTTGAAACAGGCTGCTTCGGTCACCGCCGCGATCGGTCTCCTCGCACTCGGCGCCATGGGCGCCGGCTGCGCGGCGACGCGCACCAGCGACAGCACCGGCCAGTACGTGGACGATTCGGTCATCACCGCCAAGGTGAAGAGCTCCCTGTTGGGCGACGATCTGGTGAAATCATTCGCCGTCAGCGTCGAGACGACCAAGGGCGTCGTCCAGTTGAGCGGCTTCGTGGACACCGCGCTCCAGAAGGCCGCTGCCGGCAGTGACGCCACCGGTGTTGCCGGCGTGAAGAGCGTCCGCAACGACCTCATTGTGAAGTAGCCAGTGGGCCGCGAGGGAGAGTCGAAAGTCGAAAGTCGAAAGTCCATTGTCTTCGTTGTTTTCCTCCTGCTTTCCTAGGTTCCAAATTCAATCCATCTTGCCGGCAAGATCCCGGCGCTCCGAGGGGGACGCTGTCGACTTTCGACTCAGTGGCGGTCACGCACTCTACGCGGCTCCGCATTTTCCCGCGTCGCGTTTCAACGGGTAACATCCTAGTTACCATTAGGGTTTTGTCCTCCCTCGGGGTTCTGGGGAGGTTGACGGCGTCGAACTTGACCTACCCGAGTACGACGAACTCAACTCGAATTCCCATACATTAGGACAAATGAACCGTAAATTCTGCACCGCCGGCCTGCTAGGCCTCGTGATGTTGGTCTCCCAAGTCGTGACCCTTTCCGCCGAGATTGGTGCCGGTGGTGGTGGTGGCGGGGGGGGCGCTGCGGTTTGCCAGCCGATCAGCAGCCTCACGGTTAAGGGCGATGGCAAAGTTGGTGAGACCGGGCTTGGATCCATCCAAATGGGATGGGGTATCAAACCCTGCGACGCCAGCCAGGCGATCACGGTCACGGTTACCGTCTCCAACTGGACCACCAAGGCGGTAGTCTACACTGATAGCGACGCGGTTCTGAACGGGAAAATCACGGTCGCCGTTCCGTCGCGCCAAGTTTACCTTTGTACGGTGACCGTGGCGGATGCCGCTACCGGAACTGTGCTTCAGACCCGTTGGGCCACCGTTTCAACGACCCCCAAGGGTGGCGTCTGATCGCAGTCTGAGGAGAGAACTGCTTCCCTGTATCCTCCCCGTTGCTATCGAAAGAATCCCAAGCCGAGAGATCGCTCCGTCTTGGGATTTGTCTTTTGGAGCGGTGGGCGTCTGGGAGTACGAAGATGGAATATCGGAGATCGGAGATGGGGAGACGGTCCGGAGCGCCGGCATCCTGCCGGCCAGAGGGATTGACCCGGGAACGCAGCCTGTAAAACAACCCAGCCGTCTGGTCCCGGCCCCGCAAAGGGATCCGAACCGGTCGGCTAGGTGAAGACCCCATAGCGCTGCAGGGACCCTGTGCGGCACACTGCGGAGTGAGAAACTCCAGATCGTCCCAAGATGGGGATCGAGTCCGTGCGTGGCCCCAATGTGGGGTTCGGTTTCGCACTCACTAGAAAGCAACCCTACGCAGTGAAAACCATTTCTGAGACCTACCCGGCGCTGGGTCTGAATCCGTCCTCCAGAAGTCAAATCCTCCCCTCTCGAGCGCCATGGGCGGCCTCGACGACGGTTGATCCTTCCAGGTTTGTTCGGTGGCTGGCAGCTGCGGCGGCAGCGGCTGTGCTGCTGCTTTGGGGAGCGGGTTCGCTTCGTGCCGATCGCGTCCCGTCAAACTGCGACGGCAGTGGATTGTCGGTCGGACTCTTCCTCAACACGGCAGATGTTCGTATCGGCAATCTCGTCTATTACAGCCTCGAGGTGTTCAACGGAACTCCGGGAAATGGAAGGATCGTCTGCGATGCTAGCGACATCACGGCGTTCATCGTGACTCCGGACGGGGTGACGAATGCCGTCCCGTTGGCTCGGACGCTTCTCCACAACGCAGAGTCCGACTATTATCTAAAGGTGGTCAGCTATCTGGCGCGTGCCCGCGATTTTCAACCGGATGGCACGTTGCGCGCGACGGCTGCGGTGGTGGGGACCATCCATCAGAACGATCGGGACAGCGTTGGCGGTGGGTTCCAGGGATTGAATTCCGAGGTCTGCGTCTGGACCGGGTGTAATTACATGTCCTTGACCAACTGCTGTGTTTGCACAAACGGCATTGATGGGATCAATGGGACCAATGGGCTGGATGGAACCATCGGACCGAGGGGACTGACGGGACCGCGCGGGTTGACCGGCCCCATGGGCTTAAGAGGCACCACCGGATTGACGGGTGCAAAGGGAGTGAATGGGACCAATGGAGTGAGTGGCACCAACGGTCTTACCGGAGGCTTCGGGCCGACGGGACCGCGGGGCCTCATCGGACCCGTGGGCTTAAGGGGACTGACGGGTACCAATGGCGCGATCGGGCTGACCGGAGCCGCCGGCGTGACGGGCGCGAACGGGATCGGCGGGACCAATGGGCTGAATGGCACCAACGGACTCGCGGGGGGTGTGGGTCCGAAGGGTGCCACGGGATTAACCGGTGCGACGGGACCAGCAGGGAGCATCGGACCAAGTGGTTCGGCCGGCAGCGTTGGACCGATTGGACCAATGGGATTGACGGGATTAACGGGCCTAACCGGAGCCGTTGGCGTGGCGGGAGCAAAAGGGGGCAACGGGATCAATGGAACCAATGGACTGAGTGGCACCAACGGAATCGCTGGTAGTGTGGG
>JANXMD010000042.1 GCA_025354845.1 Verrucomicrobiota bacterium
TTTCGATGGAGCCTGTGGCGCAATCCGCAATTCGTCTGGAGTGACATGAAGTCAGACGCCAAAGGTGCTTGGGCACCCGGTGTGGCGCGCCTTCCGGACTATTACGTGACCGGCCGCACGGTCGTTTGATGAGCGAATCTCCCGCCAAGCCGAGTGGGCGGCGGCGGCGCTTCCTTGCGGAGCGCTGGCATCCTGCCGGCGAGAGCGATTAAATCTGAAAGCAGGCGGGGAAAATAACCAAGACGCGAAGGCGCAAAGATATTGAACCTCGGACTTTCGACTCGTCCACAAGGGATAGGACGAAGGTCCCACCGCATCGGACGCCAAACGGGGCGGCCAATGACGGCCGCCCCGTTGGCGTTTCGAATCGTATCAGTATGGCGGTACGCCGCGATCAGGGCGCGGTCACTCGGTAGAACCCGGTCGCCGCCGAGGCCGGCGTGCTAAAGGTGCGATCCGAGGTCGTGCTCGCGTCGCTCCAGGCGTCGGTGATGGCTGCCTTCTTTTGCACCACGAACGGTCCAGTGCCGCCGGTCCAGGTCAGTACCAGATTCGCGCCGGATTTGGCCGCGGTGACCGTAATAGAGCCCGAAGCGCCGACGGCTGGGGTCGGATCGTCCTGCGGGTTCGGGTGGCTGAACACGGTGTAGAAGTTCAGTTCCTTGAGCGGTGCGCCAGTAGACGGATTGAGCGTCGCGCCGAGTGCTGGTTTGTTCTGCAGGTTGATCTCACCCTTCGCAGCGATGCAGATCTGCTTGGTCGTGGTGGCTACACTCATCTGGAACGTGTGGATACCCTGGGTCTTCGCCGCGTTGACGAACGGGAAAAAGCTCGGGGTGAGGGCGGTGAACTTCATCGTGTCGCCGTTGAAGGCGAGGACGCGGGCCGCGACCTGGTTGGCCTCGTACCCATCTGGGCTGGAAACCCAGGAAACGGTCACGCGATTGAGGGCGTCCACCGCGAGGTTGGCGCGATCGTTGTTGCCCACGAACGCCGGTTCGCTGGCATCAAACGTCGCCGTGCGCTGCGGGTCTCGGGTGTCCCAAACCGCGACCTTCACCACCTGGGCGTCGGTTACCTTGCCCGCGAGGTAGATGTAGGGGCTGTTGATGTGACCAGCGAGGCGGGTGCCGTCGCCGCGGCCGCCATCGAAGCTCGCGCCCGAGGATGTTTGAGCGATCACGCCCTTGGCGTTGCCGTCATTGTCGAACAGGTAGATTACGCGGGTGGCGGAGCCGTCCTGCGGCTTGCAACGCACTGCGAATCCCCCCTGGTAGGCGACGACATTCGCCCAGAGGTCACTGTTCGCTACCACGAAGGTGTCCTTCACGATCGAACCGTCCGGGGCGAAGATCGTGGCGAGTACGGCATCCACCGGGGCAATGACGTGCGATCGGTCTTCCACCACGGACAGGAAATTACCATTGCCGAGGCCAACCACATCACCGCCGAAGCGGGAGATCTGACTGCCAGCAGCCGTGCCCGACTTCAGGCGACCGTTCGACGAATCCTGTGCCTTCATCAACGGGGTCGGAGTGAGGCTGGTGAGGTTCAAGTCGAAGGTTTGGACGGTGCCGTAGCGGCCATCGGCCAGACGATCGAAACCAAGGTTCCAGCGATTGTCCGAGCCGAATTGGGACACGGTGTGAGGCGAGGCCTCGCCGCCGACGATGTAGTGAGTGGCGCCGGGGCGGGTATCTCCGGCGACGCGGCCAGGGTTTCCGTTTTGGCGCGACGCGTTGATCGGCCCGTTGAACGGGGATTTCGCATCGTCATAGAACCCTTCGACCGTCTTGCCGGGTTTGCCGTCAACCGGTTGGATGGCGACTACGTAGCGCTGCTTGCCGTCAGTGGCATCAAACCCGTCCGCAAACGTGTTCCCCTCGATCAGGAAAGCCGTGGTGCCGAGCACGCTGGCGTAAGGCTCCCAGTTTCCGAGGGCGTCGTTCTGCGGCACAATGATGGCCTTGTCGGGAACGATGCGGGTCAGGCCGATCGACTCCACGCTGCCGGGGATGAGGACCGGCAGGTTCGCCACCGAGGCGGCGGACAACGGACCGGTGATCGAGTTGGTACCAGCGGTGCCGGTCGCGGCCGAGGTGTAGGTCACCGCGAGGGCGATGGAGTCGCCAGGTGCGATGGGCAGACCGCGGAGATCGACCTTGAACTTGTTGGCAGCGGCATCCTGATCGCCAGCGCCGCCGTCGGCGAACGAGCCGGCGTAGGTTCCCGGTAGGTTTAACCCCGCGTCGGCGGCCTTTTTGTCGATCACGTAGATGTCCACCACGCTCTTGGTGAAGGTACCCGCCTTGGGGGCCGGCAGCGTTCCCGTGAGGATGCCGTCAGTGATTGCGCTGATGATCGGCACGACGCCGGTCGCAGGATTGTCGATGGCGTTGGCGTAGTAGTCGGTGTACGCGCGGCTGTCTCCACCATCCGCGAACGGGAAGCCGGCAAATGCTGCGTTTACCAACTTGTTCCGACGTGCGGTGATGGGGGTGGTCACGCCCGACTGGACGAACCGGGCCCCCGGAATGTTATAGATGACGTTGCCCTCGATGTCGTCGCTCACCCCGTCGCCGTTCGAACCGACGCGGATGGAGGCATTCCCGCCGGGGAGCGAGATCAGGTCGGGAGTGAACGCCGTCAGTGCGGGCTGCGCTGTGGTGCCGTCGACTCCGACTCCGAAGTAATTACCCGCCACGACTGCGTTGTTGGCGTTGCTGTAGAACTCGATGTCATGGCTGTAGGCAGTGTGGGCGACGATGTTGCGCTCGTTGCCGTCGCTCTTGCCGTCGCCGTTGGTGCCGATGATCGTGTTGTCGGTCACCCGGCCGTTTTCCATGAACTCAATGCTGGCATCGCCGCCGCTGCGGCCCGCCGCCAGGTAGATTTGATTCATGGCCTCGATGTCGACAAACGTCAGACCGTCGGGGAACACATTGATATAATTGCCGGACACGCGCAGGTCCGGCGCCTCGATGGCGAGACCGATGTGGGTGCCAACCACCACATTGAACTCCTGCACGTCGGCCGTGCCGTCACCGTCGGTGCCAAAGGTCAATCCGCCCGAGTACACGTCGCCACCGTCGCGGAAGCGGAAGGCCGCCACCGCATCAGTGACCGGCTTGATGCTCTCCATGGTGTAGGGATCACCGGGCTTCAATCCGAACCAGCACCCCTGCACCTTGGCATTTTTGGCTTCCTGCACGAGCGCGACCGCGTAGATCGCAGGATCGGCCGTGCTGCCATCGGTGGGGCGTCCGAGGAAGGAAAGACCGCGGACCTTGAACCCGTCGCCGCCCACGACACCCAGAATGCCGTTTTCGGAATCGCCGTAGCCCGAGAAGAGGAGACGCGTACTGCGGCGCTGCACTTGATCGGGATTCGCCGGATCCAGGCTGGGTCCCTGATCGGAACCGGAGGAGTCGAGCACGATGCCAATCAGCGCATTGTTCCCGCCGAGGATGCCGTTGCTGTTCGGCTTCGAACCTGGCTGCGAATACCCGTCGATGGTCACATTGTTCGACCGGATGAGCGGATAGCCGCCCAGCGGTGTGGTGATGACGTGAGGCCCGGCTCCGGGGATGTTGAATTGAACCACATCGCCGTCCGCGAGCTGGGCGATTGCCTGCTTCAACGAGACAGCTCCTGCGGCCGGAGACACATTGTCCACCGTGGTCACCACGATGGTTTTCGCCTGCAGCGAGGTGGTGGCGGCAGCGGCGAGACTCAGAGCCAGAAGATAACGGGATCGACGGGCAGGGGAGGTGGGATGGAGTCGAGACATGGAACGAGTATGTATGGGGAATGAGTCGAGAACCTGGATACCTTGTTGGTGTCGAGTCTTCTGGGGAGTGAGGCGAATTTCTTCCGAGTCGTCGCAAACATCAAGCGCGGAGTGGAAATGGGCGCGGAAAAGACACACCAGATCTTGCCCTTCCGACCGCAAGAGGAGTTGAATTTGAGAGCAGGAAAGCAGGAGGAGAAAAGCAACCAGCCCGAGAAGTCGCAAAGGCAGCGCAAAGCTTCCGCCGACTTTAGACCTTCGACTCCTGCCCCGCCCGCCCCTAGTCCGAAAGCAGGAAGCGGAAGTCGTCCAGGGTGAGCCCCTGAGAAAATGTCTCCTCGCCTAACAGATCGCTCGCCAAGGTGGACTTCGCCTTTTGGAGCGCGCGGATCTTTTCCTCCACGCTGTTTTTGATCAAAAGGCGATAGGCCATGACTTTCTGTGTCTGGCCAATGCGGTGCGTTCGATCAATTGCCTGCGCTTCAACGGCAGGATTCCACCACGGATCGAAGAGAATGACGTAGCTGGCGGCGGTCAGATTGAGTCCGAAGCCACCCGCCTTGAGTGAAATAAGGAACACCGAGGCGCCCTCTTTTTCCTGGAAGGCGCGGACCAGATCGCCGCGGTTTTCGGTGGCGCCGACGAGCAGGGAATTGTGCCAACCGCGTTCGGTAACGGCGGTGCGCAGCAATTCGAGCATTTCGACGAACTGAGAGAAGACGAGCACCTTCTGCCCCTCTTCCATGAGGGGTTCGAGGGTTTCGAGGAGCGCATCCAGTTTTGCGGATTCGGCCTTGGCCTCCTCCTGAACGAGCCGTGGATCGCAGCAGATCTGACGAAGCCGGAGCAACGAGGTAAGGAAGTTGAAGCGGTGCTTCGCCAGGGCGGCGGGTGTGTTGACGCGAAGCAGCATCGACTGCGCGCGCTTGAGTTCGGCGCGGTAGAGAAGTCGCTGCTCGCCTTCGAGTTCGCAGAACAGGTCCTCCTCAACGCGATCCGGCAGGTCGCGGGCGACCTGGGTCTTGGTCCGGCGGAGTAGGAACGGGCGGACGCGGGCGGCGAGACGGCGGCGGGCGAGGGGATCGGTCTTGGAATCGAACAGCCGGGAAAACTCGGTCCGGGATCCAAGTATTCCAGGCATGGCGAAGCTCATCAAACTCCACAGATCCATGAGTCGGTTCTCGATTGGCGTCCCGGAAAGGATAAGCCGGTGGGCGCAATTCAATCCACGAGCGAGCTGGGCAGTGATGCTGGTGGGATTCTTGATATATTGTCCCTCATCCAGAATCACCGCGTGAAAGGCGACCTTGGAGAGAGACTCGCCGATCATGCGCAGCTGATTGTAATTGATGACGTGCAATTCCGCGGAATCAGGGCTCGAAGGGAGCAGCTTGACCTCCTCGGCGGACCAGACCCGCACTTTGAGTCCGGGAACGAACCGTTCCGCCTCGGCGCGCCAGTTGTCGGTAACCGATTTGGGGCACACCACCAGGAACGGCGCGGGGGCCAGCTCAGCGGCGGCAACGACCGCAACGGCCTTCTTGGTCTTGCGCCGCGCTGGCGTGGCGGTGGCTCCAGGCTCGGGCTGGGTGCGCAGCCAGGCGATCCAGGCCAGGGTCTGCAGCGTCTTGCCGAGACCCATGTCGTCGGCCAGCACGCCGCCAAATCGATTTTCAGCGAGGTAGCAAAGGAAATGAAACCCTTCGCGCTGATAGGGACGCAGATCCGCCTTCAGGACGCTGGGCACGTCCGGAGTGACCCGTGCTCGGATTTCCTCCGCGCGCTGACGAAGCTCCCGAAACATTTCCGCACCCAGGAAGGATTCCGCGGCGGGGTCCGCGAGTTGCAGGGCGTGGATTCGCTGCGGTTCATCGGAAAGTTCGCGAGGATTGATGCCCATGCGAGCCAGCTGTCCGTCCTGCTCCTCGGTGAGCTTGAACTCGAGCTTGCGCCAGCCCTTGGTGCCGAGGCGGACCCACTTGCCGCGTGCGTCGAGCAGGGCGCGGACCTCTTCCTGGGTTAGTTGCGCATCGGCGACGTCGAGGATCACCCGCAGGTCGAACCAATCGGTGCCTGAATCCACCGGTTCGAGGGTCAATCGAACCTGTCCGGCAACCGACGCGTTTCGCAACGAGTCGAGCTCGCCGCGCAGTTCGAGAATCAGTTCCGGGGGAAGCCCAGACAGCCAGTCGAGGAACGCGTCCGGAAATTTCGCCGTCACGCGCATGAGCCAGCGCTGGCGGGCGAAGTCCCACTTGAATCCAGCCGATTCCAGCTGCCGGGTAATCTCCTGTAGTCCGGTGCGATCATAGGTCACCAGGCGTCCGGCCGGGGGCGTAACACCGGCTTCCTCAACCCACGCGGACCCGGTCCAGCGTTCCTGGATGGTGTCATCTTCGCGCACCGAGAGCACTTCCAGCACCGCGTATTCCGTGTCGTTGCCAAAGGCGATGGTGCGGAGTTCGCCCCGGATCTTGGGACGAAGCCGGACGGTCTCCACACGATCCGCCAGCCGTGGCGGAAGCGGAATTCCATGCTGATGGAGGAAACGAACACCGGCCGCGGTCTCCAGGGCCG
>JANXMD010000661.1 GCA_025354845.1 Verrucomicrobiota bacterium
CGAATTTCACGTCGAGCTGAACCCGATGTCCCCGGAGCGCGAGGGCCACATGAAGGACGAGATTCGCGAAATCCTCGGACGCTTCCCGTCAATCCAGTTCGAGGTGCTCACCTTTCTCGGGGACCGCATTGGCGAAACCATCTCCGGTGAAACTGCACCGATCGTCCTCAACGTTTTCGGCAACGACCTCGATGAACTGGACGCTCAGGCGGCCGCGATTCAGCGCGTGGTCACGGCAATTCCCGGCGCGGCCGACGTTCAGTTCAAGTCCCCACCCGGCGCGCCGAAGCTCACCATCCATTTGCGCCAAGAGGTGCTGTCGACGCTGGGCTTCCGTCCCGTGGAGGTGATGGACGCCATCCAGACCGCCTGCCAGGGCACCGCGGTGGCGCAAACCTCGGAAGGCAACCGGACCACCGACGTCGTGGTGAGTCTCGCCGAAGCGCATCGCGCCTCGCCGGAAGTGCTTGGTGATTTGTTGCTCCGCAACGCGCAGGGACTCCAGGTGCCGTTGCGAACTCTGGCGGAATTGCGACCCGGCACCGGACGGCATTCAATCCTTCACGAAGGGGGACGCCGGCGGCAAACGGTGACCTGCGCCCCCAAGAATCGGGAGCTCTCGGACCTGGTGGAAGAAATTCGCAAACAGGTCTCCGCAAAGGTGACGCTCCCCGCGGGCGTCTATCTCGAATACGGTGGCGCGGCCGCGGAACAAGAGGCCTCAACGCGTCGGTTGCTGCTCAACACGGGCATTGCCGCGGTAGGGATTGTCATCCTGCTGGCCACCGCGGTGGGACAGTGGAGGAACCTTCTGTTGATCCTCGCCAACGTCCCGTTCGCCCTCGTTGGCGGCGTTCTTGCCGTCGACCTCGCGCGCCGATGGGGCGGCGCCGGGCTCAGCATGGGATCACTGGTCGGATTCGTCACACTCTTTGGCATCACCATGCGCAACTCGATCATGCTGGTGTCGCACTACGAACATCTCGTGACCGTCGAAGCGCAACCCTGGGGCCTCGAAACCGCCGTTCGCGGCGCCGGCGAGCGACTCGTTCCGATCCTGATGACCGCCCTCGTCACCGGACTCGGCCTGCTGCCACTGGCCCTCGGCGCGCAAACCGCAGGGCGGGAAATTGAGGGACCCATGGCCTGGGTCATCCTGGGTGGACTCGTCACCTCCACCTTGCTGAATTTGCTGCTGCTCCCCGCGCTCGCCTTCCACTTCGGACGGTTCCCGCCGCGGCCGGTCGCCGACCCTACTCTCTCATGAACTCCCGGTTCCCACTGTGGTTGTCGCTGATCGCCGCCATCGGCTGCCACGCTGATCCACTTCAGGTCATCCTCATCCGCCACGGCGAAAAGCCCGAGGGAAAGAAAGACCCCCATCTCACGGCCGCTGGACGCGACCGGGCTCGACACTGGAGCGAGGTCCTGGGGACCTGCGATCCCCTGCCCCAGATTCTGCTAGCCCCAGAACCGAGCGCCGAACATCCCAGCGTGCGGCCCCGCGAAACGCTGCAACCGCTGGCCGACCAGCTGACGTTGAAAATCGAAACACCCGTTCGGAGCGATGCCCACGGGTTGCTCGCCAAATCCGTCCGCACCGAGACGCGCTTTGCCGGAAAAGCGGTAGTGATCTGCTGGGTCCACCAATCGCTTCCTCAGCTGGCCCGGGAACTCGGGGCCACGAACGCGCCCTCGGAGTGGTCCGCCGAAGACTACGGCACGGCGTGGATTTTGAAGTACGCAACCAACGGGAGCTGCACCTTCACTCCGTGGATCGAGAAGACCCCGTCAAAGTAATTCACGCCTTCACCCCTGCACTCCGTGAGACCCCATTTGCATTCGGCGCAGAGTCCACCAAGGCACCTGCTTCCGTTGTTGCTTCTTCTCGCCCTCATCCGGTTCTGCGGGGGAGCCGCGGCAGCCACACCGGATCGCCCGAACATCCTGTTCCTGTTCGCCGACGACCAGCGCGCCGACACCATCCACGCGCTCGGGAATGCCAGCATCCACACGCCGAATCTCGACCGGTTGGTCGAACGCGGGCTTTCCTTTCAACGGGCGTACATGCAGGGCGGGCATCACGGCGCCACCTGCATGCCGTCGCGGGCGATGCTGCTCTCG
>JANXMD010000132.1 GCA_025354845.1 Verrucomicrobiota bacterium
CCTTGCCGGAGGAGGCTGAGGACTGCTGGTGGGAGCGACGCGGGCTCGGCGTAGGCTCTAAGCCAGACCCCAGTGTCTAGGAGCCAAGTCATTGATTCGATTCCCATTCTACACCTGCCGGAGCATCTAGATCCTTGGGCAGGGTCATGGTCCCGGAACCCGCACCGATGAAGCTTCGAGTGCCCGACTCGGGCACCACGCGGGCGAACGGCTGTCCACGCTTTAGAATCTGCACAGTCTCGCCTTCAGCCAACCATTGGGAAAGCTGGCCAAAGTTGTTTCGCAGATCTCGGACGGATGCCGTCTTCATGGTGATACATCAACGTATCACGAGCGTCGTTTGTCAAGGAAGGGGCGGCTACGACTCAGCCTCCCAGAGTGGTGGGATCGGTGACGTCGCCCTTGTTGAACTCGACGTAGTGCTCGGTGAGGTCGGCGGCGTACATGAGCGCCTCGCCCTTACCGAGATTGAGGCGGATGTGGAGATCGAACTCCGTCGGCGCGGCGGCGGCGCAGAGTTCCTTGAAGGTGGCCTTCGTGGGCTGGCCGCGCTTGAGACTCCACAGAATCTTCCGCGAACCGGGGGTGCTGTAGCCGATGTCCACCTTGTTCTCGACGATGGTGGCCGGACTGTAGCCAAGCGCGTCGATGATGCGGCCCCAGTTGGGATCGCCACCGTGCCAGCTCGTCTTCACCAGGGCGCTGTTGGCCACGGCGCGGGCCGCGGCATCGGCATCTTCAATCGTCTTGGCGCCGGACACGCGCACGGTAACCACGCGATGCACCCCCTCGCCGTCGCGGACGATCATCCGGGCCAGTTCCAGGGTGACATGTTGCAACGCGGCAGCAAACGCGGCGAACTCGGGTCCCGTGGCGGCTTTGATCGTCTTGTTGCCGGCAAGTCCGTTGGCGAGCACGACGACGGTGTCGTTGGTGCTCATGTCGCCATCGACCGTGATGCGGTTGAAGCTATTGGCCACCGCCTCCCGCAGCGCCGCCTGCAAGACACGCGCTTCCACTGCGGCGTCGGTGGTGATGAAGCAGAGCATCGTGGCGTGCAGTCCCTGCGGCAGGGCGGCGGGACGCGCACCGGTGGCGCTCATGCCGGGCTGGATCATGCCCGCGCCTTTGCACATGCCGCCGAGGCGGACCGTCTTGCCACCGAGTTTGAATTCCACCGCGACCTGCTTGGGACGCGTGTCGCTGGTCATGATGGCCTCGGCCGCGTGACTGGCATGCTCCAGGGTGTTGCCCAGAAGCGGAACCGCGGCGGCGATGCCGGATTTTACCTGCTCCATCGGCAGGTGGACGCCGATGCGTCCGGTGGAGCCGACCAGGGCGTGGCCGTCGCGAATACCCAGCGCCTTCTCGGCGAGACGCACCATGGTGAGGGCGTCCTTCATGCCCTGTTTGCCGGTGCAGGCGTTGGCATTGCCGGAATTGACCACGAGGGCCTGAGCAACGCCCTTCGACACGCGCGAAATGCACACCTTCACGGGCGCGGCGCAGACCTGATTGGTGGTGAACATGCCAGCCACGCTGGCGGGCACGTCGGAGACGATGAGGGTCAGATCGCGCTTGCGGCCCTTGTCCGAGCCCTTGCCGGTACCCAGGCGCTTGATGTCGCAAAAGATGCCTGAGGTGCGGAATCCCTTCGCCGCAATGACGGCGCCGTCGATGTGCTTCAACTTCACGTTCACGGCCGCGGATGAACTCACAGGCACCGCGTGATGCAATGCAGAAATGGGGTCGGTCTGAGGCGGGGGAGGCAGCCGGCTTTTCGATCGGCCGAAAAGACATCAGGAAAGGAACTGCCTTTTGCAGAATTCAACCGTGGTATTTCCTACAATGAAGTTGGAATTTTCAGATCCGTTCTGAGGAAATTCCTAGAGTTACACCCGATCGGAATCACGAGCCACAATGGTGTTCATTCCCTTGAGGAAACCTCGGAGTTTCCGGAGAGTTCGAACGGGAATGATTTCGATTCGGCCACGATACGCAAAAACCTGCGCTTTCTCCCCAGAACGCAATCCCATCGCTTCCCGGATCGGACGCGGGATCACCACTTGAAACCTATGGGAAACGGTTACCAGTTTCATGCTATGCAACGATTGATTGATTCAGGGAGCTGTCAACCTACGGAACCGTCACCGTCGTCGAGTCTTTGAGCCAGTGTGTTCGGACGGAGGAAAACATCGCCGCACCTTTGGATACCGTGAATCACGCCGTCGGGTACACCCACGGGCCGCGATAGGGCCGGCTCATGAGCTTGGTGGCTTCGGCATCGCGGAGGATTTGCTCCGAGGTCCCATCCCAGTTCAGACTCCGGCCCGTACGCCAGGAGATCATCCCCAGCAGAGGCAACACCGAGGATCGGTGGGCGACCTCGAGGTTCGCCACGGGTTTGCGCTTTTCCTCGATGGCAGCAAGGAAGTCGGCCCACAGGAGTTTGAGATTGTGGCCGTCGGGTTCCTGCAGTTGCGAGTCCTGGTGAGTGGGCGGCGTCTTGGAATCGTTGGGGTAGAAGGTCCAGCCATCACGCCAGCCGACGTGGAGCATGCCCTTGGTGCCGTAGTAGTAGGCGCCAATGCGGTGTTTCTCCGCGTTGTTCTCGGCAAAACGACGGTGCTCCCAGGTGCAGGTGAACTTCTCGAACTCGTAGGTGACCACCTGATGATCGGGCGCGTCGGTGGTCTGCTCCTTGGCGTTCAGGATCGCCGGGCCGGCGATGGGGCGTCCGCCGGAGGCGAAGACGCGTCGGGGGTGTTCACCGCCGTTCCACCACATGACCTGATCGAGCCAGTGCACGCCCCAATCGCCGAGTTGGCCATTGCCGTAGTCGAGGAACTGGCGCCAGCCGCCGGGATGAATGCGTGAATTAAACGGACGCAATGGGGCCGGTCCGCACCAGAAGTCCCAGTCCATGCCCTCGGGCGGTTCGCTGTTGGGCGACGGTTTTTCGGCACCGCCACCACCATGGGCGAACAGGCGGACCATGCCGACCTCACCCACCTTGCCGGAGCGCAGGAACTCCATGCCGCTGACGTGATGCGGCCCGATCCGCCGGTGCAGGCCCACCTGGACAATCCGGTCGGAATCACGGCCGACCTTCAACATGGCCTTGCTCTCATTGATCGTGTGGCCGGTGGGCTTCTCCACAAACACGTGCGCGCCGGATTGGATGGCGGCGATGGTCTGGAGCGCGTGCCAGTGATCGGGCGTGGCGATGAGGACGATCTCAGGCTTCTCCTTTGCCAGGAGCTCGCGGTAGTCCTTGTAGGTCTTGGGCTGGTCGCCGCTGAGGCTATTCACCTGGTCGGCGGCGATCTCCAGCGTGTTGGCGTCCAC
>JANXMD010000165.1 GCA_025354845.1 Verrucomicrobiota bacterium
GCCGCCCTCGTCGGAAACGCCCGGGCGGGACAACGGTTCGATGACGGTGGTCCGGCCGTCAGGCAGGTCGACCGCGAGACCGCGATGTCCGTACGCGAGAGTGACGTTCATGTGCAGAAGACTTTAGCCGGATGTTCCGGCGAATCTACGCTAATGATGCGGCGGTACGGGCCCGAGTCAGAACGCCGAGCCGCGGGTGCGCGTCGCGATGCGCAGGAGGTGGTGGTTCGCCGTGATGTAGAGCGTGGAGCCGTCGCCACCCCAGGCGCAGTTGCCGGTGGGATTCCCCGTGAGCAGACTGCCGAGATGACGTCCGCCGGGGCTGAGGATGAGCACGCCGCCCGGACCGGTCGCCCAAAGATTCCCGCTGGCGTCCACCTTCATTCCGTCCGGCATTCCGGGACGGTCCGCGCGTACCAGTGGAAGCGCGTTGAACAGCACACGACCGTGTTCCAGCGTGCCATCCGACTTGATGTCGTAGGCGCGGACCACTGGTTGCTTCGGATCGCTTTGGGTGACGTACAGGATCGTCTCGTCGGGCGACAAGGCGATGCCGTTCGGGAAGGTCATCTGCGCTTCCAGGAGGACCACTTCACCCGATGCGCGACGCAGGAAGACGCCATTGTAGGCCAATTCCTTGAGCGGGCTCTGGTTCACGCCCTTGTGTGCGTACGGTGGATCGGTGAAATACAAGTCGCCATTGCGGGCAAAGACCAGGTCGTTGGGGGAGTTGAACAGGCGTCCCTCGACGGTGGAAATCAGCGGCTCAAAAGTGCCGGCGGTGCCATTGCGTCGTGTGAGCCGGGAGATGCGGCGGTCGCCGTGCTGACAGAGGACGAGTCGGCCGGCGCGGTCGGTGGTGAGGCCGTTGGAGCCGGGCTCCTGCCATTCGATGGCGGATCCGGTGTAGCCACTTGGATTGAGGAAGACGGTGACGCCATCGCGTTCCGACCACCGATAGATTTTGTTGGCCGGTACATCGGAGAACACCAGCGCGCGCTCCCGCTTGAGCCAGGTCGGACCTTCGGACCAGGTGAATCCCTCGGCGAGATCTTCCATGACTGCGCCCGGTGCCAGGACGGCGTCGAGGGCGGGATCGAGACGCTCCACCGAGCCGTAGTTCGGCCGAGGGGTGGAAGTCGATTTGGGTTCCGCAACCATTCGCGTTGGGATGGTCGCGCTGATCAAGAGCCCAAGGCAGAGGGTTACCGTCGATCGGGGGTTCATGGGCCGATCCTATGAGGGGAGACGCGATAGGGTCAAATGGATCGACGCCAGCAAAAAGGCCGTCGCGGGTCTCGCGACGGCCTTGAAGTCGGGACCCGGACGCCGAGGCGTGCAGGTCCGGTGGAGGGATTCAGTTCCGCAAGTGGAAGAACTGTGTGGCGCCGGAGATCGGCAGCGTGACCGAGTTGCCGGTGACGCCTGCAACGGCAACCCAGGTGGCCGGGCTCACGGCGGACGAGGACTCCAGGAAGTAACCGGTGGCATCCGAGGGCCAGGTGAGGGTGACGTTTCCGCCTGCGGTGGTGATGGTCAGCGCGGGCGCGACCTTCACGGCGATGGCGAGCGGAAGGGCGGCACCATCCGGGGCACCGAGGGCAGTCATTTCCGCATCGCTGAGCTTGCCGGCGCGGATCTGAATGGAGTTGACGTACATCTCGCGACGTTCGTCGTGGTCGCCGTCGCCGAAGAGCACGGCGTACGGGAGGAGGGCGCGGCGGGGATTGTCGAGACCCTGATTGGCGGTCCAGTCATCCTGCTTGATGCCATCGACAAACTTGGTGACCACCGGAGGATTAGCCGCCTCGTCGTAGGCCGCCGCAACGCGGTGCCAGGCACCGGCGGTGAAAGCACCCGTGCCGTTGTAGCCATTGCCACCCTGGCCGAAGTTGCTGCCCTGCCAGAACAGGTCGCCGTCATCGCCTTCC
>JANXMD010000196.1 GCA_025354845.1 Verrucomicrobiota bacterium
ACTTCATCACCGCCGCGGGCATTGCCGAAAGGGCCGGATTTGATTTCGTCGACGTGAAGCATTGCCACGGGTATCTCGGTCACGAGTTGTTGAGCGCGGTCCAACGTCCCGGTCGTTTCGGCGGGAGCTTCGAGAATCGCACCCGATTTCTTCGCAACATCGTGAGCGGAATCCGTGCCGCTTACCCGCGGCTGGAGATTGGCGTCCGACTGAGCCTGTTCGATCAACTCCCCTTCCAACCTGGACCCAACCGGGACGGTGTGCCGATGCCCTGGAGTGGGCCCTATCCCTTTGGATTCGGTGCCGATCCGGCGGACCCGGCCCGCATGGATTGGCGTGAACCGCTCGAATTCCTGGCGCTTCTGCAATCCCTGGGAATCCGGCTGGTCTGCCTGAGCTGCGGGAGTCCGTATTACAATCCGCACCTTCAGCGTCCCGCGGCGACTCCGCCGAGCGATGGCTATCTGCCTCCAGAGGATCCGCTGGCCAGCGTGATCCGCCAGTTGGAGTCGGTCGAGCAGGCCAAGGCCGCGTTCCCGGAGCTGCTTTTCGTGGGCAGCGGCTACAGTTATTTGCAGGACTGGCTGCCGCACGTGGGGCAGGCGCAAGTGGAGGCCAGGGCCGTGGATTTTGTCGGTCTGGGACGCATGATCCTGAGCTATCCGGAACTACCGGGGGACGTGCTCTCAGGCCGGCCGCTGGAGCGTCGGAAAATCTGTCGGACCTTCAGCGAATGCACCACTGGCCCACGTAACGGCCTGGTCAGCGGCTGCTTTCCGCTCGACGATTTCTACAAGACTCATCCAGCCGCCGAGGCGCTGAAGGCCTTGAAGAAAAGAACGGCAGATCGAACCGCAGATGAACGCCAATAAACGCAGATGCCGAGGGGGATGCGTCAATGTGTGGTTTTAGCCTCCTTCAACCGCCGAGTTTGGGGTTAACCGCTGGATTTAGGCTGAAGCGTTTGGCAGCGAGTTCCTGATAGATCTGAAGGTGCCGGGCTCCGAGCACCGAGGCCGATCTTTGGGCGACGCTTTCGCGGAGGATTTCAGGAGGGGCGAAGGTCACACGTCCGGAAGCCAGGCAGGTCAACGTTGTGGCCAAATCGGTGGACGATTCGGGTTTGAAGAGCAATCCGGTGACACCTTCGCGGACCAGGTCGGGATTTCCGCCGCTGCGGCTTGCGATGACCGGGATACCCGATGCGAGCGCCTCGATCAGCGCCACAGAACAGGGTTCGTTGGTGGACGGCAGGAGAAACGCATCCGCGCCGGCGAGCACCTCGGCGGGCTGGCGGGTCGGACCTGGAATCGAAATCCAGCGCGACAGGCCCTCTTGCTTTAACCGGTGACGCAGCTCCGATTCGAAACGGCGTGCATCGTCATCCGGGGGTGTCGGTCCCCAGATTTGGAAGCGCAGGCGTCCGCGTACCGACTCCGGCAGCTGGGCGACTGCATCGAGCACTAGATTCCAACGCTTCCAACGCGCCAAATTTCCCAACCCGACGACGTTCAAGGGACGGTCGGCTGCCGGGGGCGTGCGGACCGGAAGCGGAGCGTCGAACCACCGGTCCATCGCGCATTCAGAAAGGATGTCCACCTTGCCCGGCAGCTCCGGCAAGCCGTAGTGACGTGCCATGGCCGGCGTCAGTAGCAGCGTCCGCATTCTCGGCCAGGCGGCCACCCGACGATACATGCCAGTGCGCCGGGCGTAGGCATGCTGGGTGAAGAGGACCGGCCGGCTACGCGACAGCCACGCCACCAACGGAAACGTGCCGCGTGTGTGGGCGTGGACGATCCACTCGGGATTCGCCTCCAGAAGTTGCTTGAGTCCCGGCCACGCTCTGAGTGCCCGAATCAGGAACTGGAGCGTCCCTGGGGTTTCATCCAGGGCAAATCGGCTGCGGACCAGATTCAGGTTTGGGCTGCGGGTTTGCCGAAACGACTCCTGAACCCAGACCCGGTGGGCCACCGCGGGTGCCGTGGCCTCTTGAAGCGCCCGCAGAACCGAGAGGATGCCACCATCGTCCGCTCGTGCGCCCGTCAGGTGCAGCACCGACAGGCGATTCGTCCCGGGGGGTGCGTCACCGTCAGACCTCATCGGGAATCGGCCCACCTGCGAACAGGTGTCGGTGGCAGGCGATGAGCAGTCCCGTCTGCAGCCCAAAGAGGAGCATGGCGAACTGACTGTCGCCGTGCAGGAAGATGAAGACGACGGTATGGGTTAGGTAGAGCGCCGCCACCACGCTGCACAGACGGCGAAACCGGGTATCGCAGCCGATTTCGCGGATCTTTCGGAGAATCCGGTACGCCACCGCGGCGCCGCAAGCCACAAAGGCCAGCATCGACACACCACCCGCCAGGCCGGTGTTCACCAGGAGACCCACGGGACCGTTGTAGAAGGTTCCGGATTCGATCTGCAGGTTGACGTTCGGATCATCGGTCATCCAGGTCGCCTGGACGGTGTCGGTCTGACCGAACCCGCGTCCCACCCAGAGAAAATAGGGGATCAGACGCATGCCCGCGTTACGCATCAGGGTGCGGCCGTGGAGCGTCGCGGCGGCATCCTGCTCGGCGAAGGCGTCGAGCTTGATTCCGGGGAGCACTGTCAGCGCGCGTTGCGCCGCCAGCGGCAGGCGGTCGCCGATGAGGTAGGCCGTCGTCATACTGCAGGCGAGGACGAAGGCGAGGACGATCACGCGGGCCGGGTTGAACACCCGTTGGGCCCAGCCCACGCCGAGAAACGTGAACGCCACCATGACCAGCAGCGCGCGGTGGCCTCCGAGGAATCCGAGCACCAAGATGAAGGCCACCGGAGGCAGCGTCATCCAGGCACGGCGGTTGATGAAGTCGCGGATGGGCACCAGCACCAGGAGGAGCTGGAAGAAGGCGAGACTGACCGATGCAAACGACTGGAACCGGCGGATGCCCTGGGACATGGACGAGACCTCGAAGCTCAGCGAGTCGTTGGAGAGCTCCAGGAAGTTCAAGAGCCAGTACATGGAGCTGCCCGCGGCGAGCGCCAGGTCGGACACGATGAAGCTGAGGCTGAGCACGCACTGCCAGAGGTACAGCTTGACGAGCTGCCGGGGCGAGAACGCCACCATCATGAACAGCAGCGGGAACACGGCCACGGAGATCTGTTGGAAGTACACGCGGCCGCCCATGCGTTCGCCGCCGAAGATGCGAAGACCCGTTCCGCGCATTTTCATGGTGAACACCAGTGCCGCCACGTACATCGCGGCCCAGATGAAGAGCCATCGGTGTTCCCGGAATACCTTGGGAAAGTCCGGGGAGTAGCGTCGCAGGGCAAAGGTGATGACCGCGCCGGACCATCCCAGCAACGAGGCGAATTCCCAGACGAAGGGACGCCCTGGGAAGCCGGGCACCATGAACGCCGAGGCAAAGGTCACGAGCGCCGTGGCGCTGGCCAGGCGGGCGTGATAAGGCAGCAGGGCCAGCCACAGGATCCCGCCCACACCGAGCACGAGCAGGATCTCGTTGCTCACCATCATCAGCGCAAAGATGAACACCGCGAGCAGGGCGGCGCCGAACCACAGGATGCGCTCAAACTGTTGCTGACGCAGAATCTCGGTCATGGACCGCCATTCCCTAGCGGTGGGCGCCGTCGGGGGCAATGGCGATCTTTCCGAAAAGCCCTTGTTCCGGGGCGGCGCGTCGGCTTGCATTCGGCCCCGGTCCCACCCGTTGCGACCCCGCCGCAATGCTTTTCAACAGCTGGTCCTTCGCCGTCTTTTTGCCGCTGGTGTTCCTGGTCAATTACCTGGGACGCACCACCGCCTGGCAACTCGGCGTCCTGATCGCCGCCAGCTTTGTCTTCTACGGGTGGACCGATCCCTCGCTGGTCCCGCTGCTGGCCGCGTCCACCTGGATCAACGGTTTGTGCGCCCAGCAGCTGCTCACCCCGGGAATGGCGCCGGCCCGCCGTCGGATGGCGCTTCGCCTCGGGCTTGGATTCAATCTGGGCGCCCTCGCCTTCTACAAATACGCCTCCCTTCTCGCCGGATTGGTGGTTTCCCGCGAATGGTCCCAGGCCCTTCACGAGGTGATCCCGCTTCCCATAGGCATCTCGTTTTACACCTTTCAGGGAATCAGCCTGATCTTGGAATCCTGGTGGGCCGGCGAGCGCGGCCTGGCTGGACTCCCGGTTCCCACGGCCGGCTCCGGGGTCGCGGGATGCGTCGGCTTCCACGCTCGCATCTGGTTCTTCAAGGCCTTTTTCCCGCAGTTGGTGGCCGGTCCCATTGTGAAGGCCGGCGAATTCCTCCACCAAATCGGCGCCAAACGATTCCGCGACATCGATTGGAATGACGCCATCCGCAAACTGGTGCTCGGCTTCTTCCTCAAGTGCGTGGTGGCGGACAATCTTAAGGACGAGACCGCCGTGCTGAATGGTTCCGGGTTCCTCGAACTACCCCGGTGGAACCTGGTGGCCTTGCTGTATGGATTCTCCTTCCAGATTCTCGCCGACTTTGCGGGCTATTCACTGATCGCCCAGGGCCTCGCCCGCCTCTTTGGATATCGGTTGCCCATCAACTTCGACTCTCCGTACCTCAGTCGAAGTTTCACCGAGTTTTGGCGCCGGTGGCATATCAGTCTCAGCTCCTGGCTCCGCCAATACCTCTACCTCCCACTCGGGGGAAATCGCCGCGGGGCCTGGCGCACGCACTTCAACCTCTTCGTGGTGATGTTCCTCGGCGGCCTCTGGCATGGCGCGGCCTGGAGCTACGCGATCTGGGGAACCGCCCACGGACTCCTGCTGGCGGTCGAGCGCATGGCGCGTGGGGAGTCGAAGATGGAGAAGGATCCGCCCTGGACGCTGTGGGGAATCCTGCGCGCCCTGCTGGTGTTTTCCGCGGTGTCCGTGCTGTGGTTGCTCTTCAAACTGCCGCAATTCTCCCAGGTCCTCGCCTTCGGCCGGTGCGTGGTTCACAACAGCGGTTCCACGCAGACTCAACCCATTTTCGTCATCGCCCTCTTCTCGCTGCCGGTCGTGGCTTGGCACGTGTGGTCGGCGCTTCGGCCGTGGCGTAGTCGACAGCCTTCGCACAGGATTGCCTGGGTGGAAACCGCGATCTACGCGACCGCATTGGTGCTGATCCTGACCAATTCGGGGTCTGCCGGCGACTTCATCTATTTCCAGTTCTGATCCTTCGGTCATGGCCTCCACCCAACCTCAACCTCAATCCCAATCCCCGAGCGGAGCTCAGGCACTCTGGATTGTGCTCGGGGCACTGCTGGCATTCGGGGCGTGGTCGGCGATGAGCTCCCGACTGCCCGAGGCCGAGGTGGCGGAGTCGAACTTCCAGGCGAATCTCATCCGGCTTGAACGTTGGAAACTCGATCCGTCACCCGAGACGGTGATCGTCGGCTCCTCCATCGGGGCGCGCCTGCTTCCGCGGTATTTTCAAGGCACCGCCTTGGACGGCATCCACAACCTTTGCCTGGATGGATCTGGGCCCTCGCTGGGATTACGCCTGGTGTTGGAGAGCACCAACCGACCGCGCCGCGTGTTCATTGAAGTGCATCGCCTGGGCAAACCCTGGCATCCGAACGACGATGCCGTGCTCGCTGCGGCCCACGGACCCGGCATGCGACTGGCCGGGGTGGCGACGGGGTTCCGTGCGGCATTCCGCCCCACCACTCGACTTTTTGCCTGGATGAAGTCACGGAAGAATCCGGCCGGGTCGCCGGCCGAGCCGGGCAAACTCGTGTCCGAAGCCGCGGTGGAACTGCATCGTGCGACGCCTTCCTGGGAGCGGGACTTGGCGCACCACATCGAAGCCCTGCGCCTTCGAGGGATTGGTGCGGTTCTGGTGCGGTTTCCAGTGGGCCGTGAGAATCCTCCTGACGCCGAAGCGGAGAGCGGTGCCGATCGCCTCGCAAAGAGCCTGGGAGTGCCGCTGGTAGATCTGTACCGCGAGTCGGCCCGCCGAAAGATGGCGGTGACCTACACGGATAATCTGCACCTGACCCCTCGGTCCGCGGCGGCGATCAGTCAACTTCTGGCGGAGGGGGCGGCGGAAGCGGGCGAGTCGAAGGTCGAAAGTCGAAAGTCGAAAGTCGGGAGGAACTGATGGCGGTTTCGTGTGATGCGATCCCGGCCTGCAACTCCTTTGGCGGTTGCAGCCAATCGGTGTTCCTCCGTGAAATTCGTGTCAACCCATCGGAAGATGGTGGGCCCAACAGGATTCGAACCTGTAACCAAGGGATTATGAGTCCCCTGCTCTAACCGTTGAGCTATGGGCCCGGCCGTTCTAAACCAATGACTTGTGACTAATAAGAATGCCTTCGCTTGCAACTGTCACGGTTTCTGTCACGGTTTCACTCAATGAAAGGGAGTGAAACGCAGGGAACGACCGAAAACCCGGATTCGACTCGGCGAAAAGCATCGGGGGCAGCCTACGAGCAGGTCTTTGACGGGCGCAAGCAGCGTGTGCGGGGCGTCTGGAAGCGGGGCGGGGTGTTCTATGCCCGCTTCACGGCAACCGACCTTGCCGGCAGGAAGCGTGACACGTTCCGGGCTCTCGAAGGAGTGACGTCCGCGGCTGCCGCCAAAGCCGAGTTGGCCAAGCTCAAGAAGGATGCATCCGCCCACCCGGTTCAAGTGTCGGGTCGGATCCCCACCTTTGCCGACTATTCCGAACGTTATCACCGCGAGGTCTCGTCCACCAAGCGGCTTGCCACGAAGCGGAAGGAGCGGACCCATATTGACTGGTGGAAAGAGCGGGTCGGCGCCCTGCCGGTGAACCGCATTGCCAGGGTCCACGTCAATTCCGGGATCGCAGAGTTGACCGAAGCAGGACGAAACCCGCGGACGGTGAATCTGTACGTCATCACCCTGCGCTGCGTTCTCAAGCGGGCGATGGAGGAGGGATTGATTCAGACGATGCCGACGGCGGGCCTTCGACCACTTCGCACGGCGCAGAAGGCGCGTGCCCTCGTCGATGCGGAGACCTTCCAGCGGATTCTTGCCGCGGCCCCGAGCGCGACACGGAACGGGATCGAGTTTGCGGACTACCTGCGCTTCCTGCTCTACACGGGCGCACGCGAAAAGGAGGCGCTGCGCGTTGCATGGGATGACGTCGATTTCAACAACGAGCAGGTCGCGATTGGATCCGATGGCGGCACCAAGAATCACGAGGCCCGCCACGTCGATTTCAATCCCGACCTGGCCAGCCTGCTTGAGGAAATGCAGGGGCGCCGAGCTCCGGATTCCCGTTGGCTCTTCCCAAGTCCGAAGCGTGGCGAAAAGGACATTCCTGCGCGTTCACTTCGGCAGGCGCTTCACCTCTGCTGCGCTGCGGCCGGGGTCGGTCGGCTTGGCTTCCATGACACCCGGCACCGGTTTATTTCTGAATGCGTCATGGCCGGCGTGGACTACTTGACGATTGCCCGATGGGTCGGCCACAAGGACGGCGG
>JANXMD010000231.1 GCA_025354845.1 Verrucomicrobiota bacterium
ATGGCGGAGCGCAGGTCGGCCACCAATTTGGATTGCCCGCGCGCGAGGTACGACGCCTCCAGACCGCGGGTGTCGTACTTGTTCTCGGATCGACTCTGTTCGTCGGTGGCCTCGGCGCGCGCGTTCCGCGCGGAACGCGAATGCACTTCGACTTCTGCGTTGAGCGCGTCGACGATGCGTCGAACCAGCGTGGCTTTCTTCACAGGTAGGGACGCAGACGGATCTGGGCACCTCAGTGATGCGCAGCAGAAGCGGCAGCAGCAGTAGCAGTAGGAGCCAATGGCGCAGCGGTGTGCCCGGCGACCGCGGACTGCGGCGCGAGGCCGGCGGCGGCCTGACGAGCCCCGGTCACCAACGCGTTTGGCAAGATGCCCACGTACAACACTCCGACCACCGCCAACCCGAGAGCTAGACGGGTCGCACCCTCCACGGGAATCGGGGTGAGATCCGGTACCGACTTGGGCCAGAACATCGAGCGGATGACGTTGAAGTAGTAGTAGAGGGAGATCACCACGCCCACGCAGGCCGCGAGCAGCGCGACCAGGAAGAAGCGTTCGGTGCCGGCGTGGTTGGCAACCGCCTTCAGTAGGAGGAATTTTCCAAAAAACCCGGCCATCGGCGGGATGCCCGCGAGGCTCACCAGCGAGACGGTCAGGCCGGCGGCGAGAATCGGTGAGCGCTGCCCGAGACCCGCGAAGGCGCTGACATCATCCGATCCCGAGCGACTGGTGATCACCGCAATGACAGCGAATCCGGCAAGCACCGTGAAGATGTATCCACCGAGGTAAGTGAGCACCGCGGTCGAGCCGCTAAGACTGACGGCCGCCATGCCGAGCAGCAGGTAACCGGCGTTAGCAATCGAGCTGTAACCCATCAGGCGCTTCACGCTGCGCTGCGGGATGGCGCAGAGGCTGCCGTAGAGGAGGGTCAACACGCCGATCACCAGGATCAGTCGGCTCCAGTGAGCAGTGATCTCGGGAACCACGCTGAAGGCAACGCGCATCAGCAAAGCGAAACCGGCGGCCTTGGAACCCGTGGCCAGGAAGGCGGTCGTGAGGGGAGGCGCACCCTGATAAACGTCGGGCGCCCACATTTGAAACGGCACGGCGGCCACCTTGAAACCCAGTCCGACCAGGGTAAGCGCCAGACCGATCAGGAATACCGGCGACTTGCCGAGCTCGGTTTGATGGGCAGCGATCTCGTAGAAGTTGGTGGTTCCGGCGGAGCCGAAGATAAGCGCGATTCCGAACACCATGAACGCCGAGGCCAGCGCGCCCATAATGAGGTACTTCACGCCCGCCTCAAGCGAGCCGCTGCGGGTGCGGTCGTAACTGACCAGCACAAAAAACGTGACGGTGATCAACTCCAGCGCGACGAACATCAGCACGAAGTCATTGGCCGAGGCGGCGAACAACATGCCGACGGTCGCGAACAAGATCAGTGCGCAATACTCGGCATAACCCTTGATGGTGTCGGACAGGTCCACGGTCAGCAGCAAGACCACCAGCGCTGCCAGGAGGAAGAATCCCTTAAAGTAATTGGAGAACGCGTCCACCACGAACATGCCGCCAAAAGCAGTGCCGTCGGGAGGCGCACCCGAGCCGATCGCATAGGTCAGCAGCACGCCGGCGCCGGTCGCAGCGGCGTAGCCGAGTAGCTTTCGGGCGGAAGCGGGAATCCAGAGATCGGCCAGGAGCACGGCCACCCCCAGCAGGGTGACCAAGATCTCAAGGCTCAGCAGCGAGTAGTTCATCGCGGGACGGTGGGACAGGAAGGGTTAATGGGCGGCGTGCGCGACGACGGCAGCGGTTGCGGGGACGAGGGCGGTGGCACTCTTGACCGACGCGATCCGCTCGGCGGACGGTGCGATCCGGTCGGAGAGCGAGCCGGGGTTGATGCCGAAATAGATCAGCGCGGCGAGAAGCACCAGAAACGGAACGCGACGCCAATAGCCGGCGTCACCGCCCTTGACGGAACCATCGCGAAGCGGGCCGTGGAGGAGATCGCGGATGGCGCGCAGCATGTAAACGCCGCCAATCAGCAGGCCGCCCCAGGCGGCCAAAATCACGAACACCGGGAAGCTCTTCCAGGCGCCGAATAGCACCGTGAGTTCACCGGGAAAATTGGCGAAGCCCGGGACGCCGCAGCCTGCGAGGAAGGCCATGACCAGCGCGCCACCGACGAACGGCAGCGTCTTGAGCAAACCGCCCAGCTTGTCGATGTCGGAGGTGCCGGTGACCTTGGTCAGGTGGCCCGCGAGGCCAAAGCTCAATGCCGCGAGCAAGCCGTGAGCGACCATGATCAGCACCACGCCAGTGACACCGATGACATTCGCCGCAGCGAGACCGAGGAAGCAGAAACCCATGTGGGCGAGGCTCGAATTTCCAAGCAAGAGGTACAGGTCACGCTGACGCAGTGCCACCCAACCGCAGTACAGAACATTGCCCATCGCGAGCACGGCGAGCGGCGTGGCCCAGTGGTTCATCGCTGCCGGACAAAACGGCAGCGCGACGCGCAGCAGCACGTAGAGACCCACCTTCTTCAGGACGCCGGCGTGCATCATCGCGGTGGCGGTGGGCGCTGCGGC
>JANXMD010000236.1 GCA_025354845.1 Verrucomicrobiota bacterium
GGCCGCGATGGCGGGTTCCAACGTCGAGGCAAGCCGGGCGTACCGTTGTGCCGCGGGTCCGGGTCCCAGCGGTCCCTCCGGTGCGAGCAGGGCCCTCGCCCGCTGCTGGATCGCCATCCGGAAAGCAGGCCATTCCCGCAACCGGTGGAACAGTCGCATTGGACTCTCGTCGTCATCGGTCGAAATGCGGTTGTCCTTCGGAGATTCCAGGGTTCGCTCCCCATCCCATTCCAGGAACTGATACCCGCCCGCTGGAACCCGGCGACGTGCTGCATACCAGTTGGACCCGCGATCCCAATCCGCATTGGCGCCGTAAAGGTTCAACAAGATGAAATCGATGAACGCCGGAATCTCCAGCAGGGCTCCGAGGTGTTCGTACTCGGCCTCTGAATGAATCCCGGCATTGGCCACCGTGAACAACTGCTTCCAGGCCGTTTCATCGCCCGAGATCACTTTGTCGGCGTTTCGCGCATCGTAGTCTGCGGCCGCTCCGCCTAACGCGTGGGCGGCGAAGGCGGCGTCGGGACGTTCGGTCACCTGGTAAATCCCCCAGTAAAGGCCGTTCAGGTACAGATGAACCCATCGTCCTCGCGCCGCCGGATGTCCCATCGCGGCATGAGTCGCCCGCATCCACGAATCCCGCAGGTACTCGGCCCGGGTTCGCTCCTCCGCAGCCGGATGCAGCCAGCTGTTATTGTTGCCCCCGCGCAGGATCAGCGTGCCGAACGACTCGGCGGGTTCGCCGAACACTGGGGCGCGGAAGGGCGCAGTGCCATAGCGCTTGCGAAACAGCAGTCGGAACGAATGTTTTGGCGACTCTTCTGGACGCCGGCTCCATCCACCCTGGATACGCAGGCCGCAATCGACGGAAGTCCACGCGGGGCCGTTGGTGGGAATCCATTGCAGGGAGGCGGTTCGTTCCCAACCTTCACCGCTTTCTTCGCTGTGGACATAGAGCCCCCGGGACGCCGACCACAGATCTTCTGGGGGCAGCACGAGACTGAGGGATGGCAGGCTTCGGAGTGCGGCGACCACATCCTTCCGGTCCGCACCCGGGACACCGGGCAGGACCTGCATCCGATAGGCTCCGGGCAGCACCTGGCCGTCGCGAATTCCCCAGGTTTTCGGCAGGAAGGGCGCCTCCTGAACCGGAGTGACCTCCGGCATCAGGTAGGAAGTCGTGACGACCCGCGACACCTGACCTTCCCTCACCGCAACCGCCCGAAGAACCGTGGGGCTATGAATCGGGAAGAACGCCTCCATCGGGTCGCCATGGATCGCGTTGGGCAGGGATCCATCCACCGTCACCCGGATCTGGGTCCCTTCCGGTGTGGCGAGGGCGCGCAGGGTGAAGTCGTTGGAATAGATTCCGGATGGGTGATCCCACTGTGGGACCTCCACACTCGGTGGCGCAGCGGCGAGGCGGGCGGACACGCAAGCGACGCCACAGAATCGGGCGGCCGCCAGGACAACTCGGAGCATGAACGCGGAGTGCGGCACGTCAGCTGGCCTGGGCCTCCAAGGTGGTGTTCCACAGCCGCGTTCCCTCGCGGTCCAAGTGGGTGACGGTGAGCGCGCCCGTCTTCCCGTCGATCCCCACCGTGCTGAAATACTGTTCCCGGGTGAACGGCCCGGACGACCCTGAGCCCGCCGCCCGTGAATTCCACACCGCTTCAGGACCGAACGTGCGATCGAGGATGCCTGGCTCCAGGCTCACCGCGTGCAGCGGCCCGCTCACGAATTCCCAGAACGGGTTGAACTCGGTGAATCGGGCACGCGACGGATCGTATCGATGCGATGCCGCGTAGTGCACATCGGCGGTCAGGAAAATCACGTTGTGAATCGAGTTCGCCTTGAGAAAAGCCAGCAGGTCCGCGATTTCCAATTCCCGTCCCAACGGCACTCCGTCGTCGCCGTTGGCCCAAGCTTCCCACCGGTCGACACCATCCCCGACCAGCAGCGCCAGCGGCATATCGGTACAGATGACCTTCCACAGCGCCCGACTCGCCTGCATCGATTTCTTCAACCATTCCAACTGCGTGCCGCCCATGAAATCGGCATCACGAGATCGAACGGTCTGCCGGTTGGCTCCATTCGGTCCGCGATAGCTGCGCAGATCGAGAAAGAACAAATCGCAGAGCGGGCCCCTCGCCATCGAGCGATAGAGGATCGACTCGGCGCTCGGGCGAATGGGCATGTAGTCGAAAAAAGCCTGCCGCGCATGGGTAGCGAGCACATCGACGTTCTTTTCGGTGTAGCGCGGATCGTCTGCTAATTTTTGCCCGGGATACCAGTTGTTGCGCACCTCGTGATCGTCCCACTGCGCAAGAATCGGTACGTGGGCATAGCAGTCGCGCACCTGCGAATCGCGCAAGTTATACCGATGACTTCCCCGGAACTCTGCCAGCGTTTCCGCCACCTTGGCCTTTTCTGGCGACAGTTCATTGCGCCACACGCCGCCATTCGGCAGCCGGATGCTCTGGGGCAGGGGATTGTCCGCGTAAATCGTGTCGCCGCTGTGGACGAAGAAATCCGGCTGGGCGGCCTTCACGGAGGCATAGGTGCGCATGCCTCCAAATGCCGGATCAATCCCGAATCCCTGGCCCACCGTGTCGCCGCTCCAGGCAAAGAGGATGTTGCGACGGTCCCGCGGAGCGGTGAGCAATTGCCCCACCGAGGCGGACCCGGATTCCCCGGGAGTTCCCCGATCTTCAAACCGGACCCGGTAAAACACCCGTTCACCCGCCGGCAGTCCGGTGAGGAGGGTTTTGGCCGTGAAGTCCGCCTCCGGCCCGGTGACCGGCCCCTCGATCCGGCGCGCCTCGCGAAAGGCGTCGTTGAGACTCCATTCCACCACCATGCGGGCACGACGAGTCGTGCGGCTCCAGATCACGGCGGAATCGGCAGTCACGTCGCCGCTCATGACGCCGTGCGACACTTCGGGACGGTTCCCAATCAAGACCGCCGGGCCGGCGGCCGGTTCCGCAGCCCAACCGGCCAGCCGAAAGGCCGCCGGAGCGGCCAGGGAGGCCAATCCGGCGCGAACGAATCCGGTACCGAACTTCCGCCGGGAGAGTCCGGAAGAGGCGCGCGGCCCGGCGGGAGCGTTCATGGTGCACCAGCCTAGCGCGAAAGGACCGAGATGGCGAGGCCCCGGTTCCGGGGATTCCCGGCGCGGCATTTGAGTCCGAACGCAGTAAGCAAAAGCCGGTGCTTCCCCTCGGCCCATTCCTTCGCCAGCATCGCGGGCCGATGACACATTCGATTCTGTCGCCCGGCGAGAAGATCCATCTGATCCATCGGCGGCATTCCGAAAACGAGCCGCACCGCCATTTCGTGGGTGTGGTCAACGCCTACGACCACGGCATGCTGCGTGTCACCGGTCACGTGTTCACCGTCGACGCGATGACCCTGATGTTCTTCCGCCGGCCTGAAATCCGCACCCGCATCGTCGCCGCGGCGAGTGGCGAGGTGCTCATCAACGTGCTCCCAGCGTCCGTCCAACTGGATAAGGTGGTGTACAAGGTCGAAGCCAACGGCATGCGCGTGACCGATGGCACCGAGTGGCACCTCGACATTTCGGACCTCTCCTGGAAGTAACTCCGCCCGGGGAATTGGGTTTCCCGTTCCTCGCGGCTTGTGCCGGAGGCGGTCCCCGCCTAGAACGGGGGCATGAACCGCCGTCACTTTCTCCAGGGAGGAGCCGCCGCGCTCGCCCTTTCCCAATTGCAGGCCCGCTACGCCGACGCGCCTGACGTGAAGAAGCGTGTTGGCCTGGTCGGATGCGGCTGGTATGGCAAAATCGACCTTCTCCGCCTCATCCAGGTGGCGCCGGTCGAAGTGGTGTCACTCTGCGACGTGGATAGTCAGATGCTTGGCAATGCGGCCGAGATCGTCGCCTCCCGCCAGCTCTCCAAGAAAAAGCCCCGCCTCTATTCCGACTACCGCAAAATGCTGCATGAGCGCGATCTCGACATC
>JANXMD010000675.1 GCA_025354845.1 Verrucomicrobiota bacterium
CGACGCCTGACTCTTCCGCCCCAGCGGCGGCGCTGGCCGGCCGTGCGGCGCCTCCCACTTCAGCCGATTTGTCACCCTCAACTCCCGAGATTCCCGATCATACGCTCCTCCGAATTATCGGGGCGGGGAGCTATGGCGAGGTCTGGCTGGCCCGCAGCGCGCTGGGGACGTTTCGTGCGGTGAAAATCGTCCGACGGGCCGCCTTCGACGACGACCGACCCTACGAACGCGAGTTCGCCGGACTCCGTCAATTCGAGCCCCTCTCCCGGACGCACGAGGGCTTCGTGGACCTCCTTCAAGTCGGCCGGAATGATGCCGAGGGCTGGTTTTACTACGTGATCGAGTTGGCGGACGCGGCCTTGGCCGCAAGGGATCGGTATTCAGTGATCAGTAATCCGTCTCACCCCACGGAGGTTGGTTCGGCACTGAATACGGACCTGAAGATTGCCGATTACTCCCCGCTCACGGTTTCCTCGGCCGTGAAACTCCGCGGTGCGCAGTCACTCGAGGACTGCCTCCGCGTCGCGCGCACGCTCACGGGGGCGCTGGTGGCGCTGCACCGGCACGGGCTCGTGCACCGCGACATCAAGCCCTCGAACATCATCTTCGTGGACGGCGTGCCCAAGCTGGCGGACGTGGGCCTGGTGGCGGCGGCGAAAGGCGTGGGACAGGATCGCTCGTTTGTGGGCACCGAAGGCTTCATCCCGCCGGAAGGTCCAGGAACGCCGGCGGCGGACCTCTACAGCCTGGGGATCGTCCTCTACGTGTTGGGAACTGCCAAAAGTCATCGCGACTTTCCGGAACCCCCAGCCGATCTGGCGAACCGGCCCGATCGCGAACGGGAACGCTGGCTTGAGTTCAGCGCGGTCATCCACCGTGCCGCCGCCGCCGATCCGAAGCAGCGATACACCAGTGCCACGGACATGCTCGCCGATCTGGAACGATTGGCCGCCGGAAGGTCGGTGAAACGGCGGCGGGCGTACCTGCGTTGGGCGCGAGGGTTCGCGACGGCTTTCGGATCGTTGGGGATCGCAGCCGTGCTCATTCTGGGTGGTGTAAGACTTTTTGAATCCGTGGGGTCACGGTCCTTGGCGGAGCCGCGCATCGGTTGGACCACCCATCCCGAAGCAGCCAAGGCGTATCAGCTTGGCCAGTTCTTCCTTGGGAAACTGGCCACGCCCGCAACCTTGGCGGATGCTCGCGGCTATCTGGAGACAGCCCTGCGTCTCGATCCGAACTTCGCCCTAGCCTACTGTGCCTTGGCGAACGCCTACAATCAGGAGCCCGGCTGGGGAACGCAGCTGGGCAAAGAGGCGTTCCCCAAAGCAAAAGCGCTGGCCCAGCGAGCCATTGACCTCGCCCCGCGGCTCAGTTGGGGGCAAGACCTGATGTCCTTTAGCTATTCCCGGCTCGACTACGATTGGCCTGCCGCAGAGAAATCGATTCTCAAGGCGCTGGAACTGGATCCCATGGAGCCAGTTTATCACGGAAACTACGCCCTCCACGTGCTGTTGCCTCAAGGACGATTTGATGAAGCGTTGAAGCACGACAGTAAAGCGGTCGAACTGAATCCTGTTGATCACTTTAGCCGAGCAAACCTCGGCATGCTCCTCTACTATCAGGGGCATTTTGAGGAGGCCTTGGGCCACTATGAGCAGGCTGCACACCTTGAGCCAAAGGCGGATCCCCATCGGCTTTTCCGCGCCCGAACCCTGACGGAACTTCCCGGTCGCCGAGCCGACGCCATCCGGGAATACCACGCATTCCTCGCCGATGACCCTGGCGTCAAACGCCTGGAGGCGAGTGCCAGCCTCGCCTATGCGCTCGCCCGCGAAGGCGAGACCGGCAAGGCTCGCGCGCTACTATCAGAGTTGCTGCCGCATTCCGACGAGACTCGCGCCGCAGTGTCACTCGCGTGGGTGTACACCGCCCTCGGTGAACCGGAGTCGGCGATCGAGTGGCTGGAAAAGGGCTACGATCGGCGCGATCCGTGGATGATCTGGATCAAGGTGGACCCGCGGTTGAAGCCGCTGCGCGTTGAGCAACGTTTCAAGGCACTCTTGAAGCGGATGCATCTGGAATGAGACGGCTTTAGCGGGTCAAGGTAGCTTCGGCACCAAATAGCTGCGGGTCCACACCGGCGGGGTTAGGCCCTCGAAGCGTCCCGGAGTCGTGTCGTCGGGGAACTGTTGGTTGTCCACGAGCTTCTCCCATTCCTCGTCGTTGAGCCGGCGCGGCTCGCCGGTCACCTCCAGCTCGTAGTGGCTCAGGACCGGGCCGGCGCAGTTGAAGCGATCTCCGCCATTGTCCACCGCGAGTAGGAGTAGGTTCACCCGGCCCACGGCCTCGTGCAGCACACTGCCGCCGTCGAGCGGGATATCGGGCACATCCGTATGCACGTCGGCGACGAGGCTGTCGACGTGTTCGGCGCCGTATTGGCTATGGAAATCTTTGAAATCCACCTGAGAGATTGCGCGGTAGAAAAGTTGGGGATACCACCCAGAATAGGTGCGGATGCCGCCCGAGCCGCCGCCGGGGGTGAGGATCTGGATCAGGTCGCGGATGAATTGCTCTTCCGGGGCGGTGAAGCGTTCCTGGGCCAGTTCCTTCTGCGCCATTCCCTCCAAGTGTTGGGCGACGGTCGCGAAACTTCGGAGATGGGCGACCTGTTTTTCTTGAATGGTGGCCAGACTGACTTTGTTCGTTACAGGCTCTCCCGGATCGGTGACCTCCCCGGTGGCTGGGTCCATCACCGGCAAACGTCCCGATAGGAAGGTGTAGGTGCCCTCGTAATTCAGTCCGCCGATGAGTTCTGCTGCCCGTCCGGCCATGGTCTTGAGCCGGTGCCAGAACTCGACGCGCGGTTCGACAAATCCCTTCGGATAAACGCAAGCGCCGCCTTCGGTATAGGACTGCTTGGCGTAGAGAATGGTGTCGTGGCGGAGATGGGTCCACGAGGCGAGTTGGGTGTTGAGCGTCTTCATCGCCCAGGCACGCGTCCGCATCGCCTCGGGATAGTTTGCCGTCGTCGTCGGGGGCGAAAGCTGCCGCAAGCTGTCGAGCCAGCTCAGGTAGATGTTGCCGGCCCAAGCTTCCGGCGTCTGCGCGTCCATCACCGCGCGCACTGCGGCGAGGTTGTGCTGGTAACGTTTGCCGTCCCGATGGATGAGCGCGTGCGGACGGCCAGGATCTGAGAAGGTTCCCTTCATCTGGGCAACGAGTTCGGGCACCACCTGGTCGTTGCCCAAGGTAGAGAACGCCACGTCCAACGCGCTAGGAACGCGGCGTTGCACCTTGTTCGTCTCACTGTGGTCCACCCAGAGGATGCTGCCGAACACGGTCTGCGAGAACGCCCAACTGTCCGGCACGAACTTCTGGCCGAACACCGTGAAGGTCTGCGGCAGACTGGAGCGCCCCGGACCGGAGAGCGGATTGCTGAACCAGTCGCTGCGGATGTTCTGCACGCCGAGCTCGCCGCGCACGAGGTCGGCCTGCAACCGCTCCAGTGTCGCCACGTCCGGCACGTCGGCCAGCGTGCGAATGCCCGCGCCGGCGAGCACACCGTTGAGCTGGCCGAAGTTCAGCGAATCGGTCCAGCCCACGAACGCGGTGATGACGTTCTCCATGTCCGCCCATGTCTGGAATCTCCCGGACTGGTTCAGCAGGTGCCAGAAGACGATGGCTGTGCCCAACTCGCGCGGTGCGGCCATGCGCAGATCACCAGGACAGCGTGCGAACGGACCGCCGGCCACGGGCACATCGATCCGGCCCAGCCACATCACGCACTGGAAGTAGCGGCCGAGCCGTTCGCTGCGTGTGTAGTGTCCGCGGATCTTAAATTGCGAGAAATCCACGATCCGGCAGAAGCCCATGAAATCGTCCAGCTCTTTGAGTTGTTCTTCGCGGATGTCCTTCAACGTCGCGGCAACGCGCGCGGCCTGGCCGAGTGAAGAAGCGGCCGGCGGTTGGTTCGTGCCGGCGAGCAGCGAGCGTGCGACGGCGAGGAACCAATCCGCATCGCGCAGGCTGTCGCGCAGCACGCCGTGGCCGGCCTCCGAATCCGCTACCGCAACCTGCCCCGCCATGCCGTCGAGCAACGAGCCGACGGAGTTGAAGAGAAATGTCTCCTCGACCTCCTGCAGCATGTTGTCGTAGGTGCGGTGCCACGCCTGCAACAGCGCGTCGGTCGAAATGAACACCGGCAGGTCGTCTTTCCAGATCTTGTAGAAAACGTCGGCAAAAGTCCCGCTGCCCAACCGCTCGCTGACGACGAAGCCGTTGGTCTTGAACGCCGCCAGCTCCTTCGGATTGAGCCGCGTGTCCAAGAAGCGGTAGCCGGGCTGGTCGGGACTCTTGTCTGAGTTAATGGCCTCGATGTCGGCGTTGAACTCGGGCCAGAACTGAGCGGTGGTCGGATCCCACGACAACTTCGGCAGGTAGGCGGCGGGGTTCGGGAACTTCGCGGCGAACTCGTCCGGCGTGATTTGCCCGATCCGGTTCAGTTCATAGCCGAACGCCGCGCCGTAGCCGAACACCTCCGCGCCGCCCACGGCGAGTGGGGCGGCGCCGCTGGCCTCAAGGGTCAACAGCCGGAAGAAGCCGGCGGGCGTGTCGACAATGGCGACGGCGCTCAATGACTCGCCCAACGCGGAGGCTGTCGCGCGCTGGCGCTCGCTGAATGGCTGCCAAACCGTGAGATTGGTGCTGTACTGAAGTTCGAAGTAAGGCCTTCGAACCGAGCCGTCGGCCTGCTGTAGCGTGGCCTGCCAGTCCAACTTGATGCGCGCCCCGGTGGGGCGAAACGTCAACGGGGGCGATTGGGCAAAACCGTCGATGGAACTCGCGACCAAGATGGTGAGGAGGAGAAGTTTAAGTTTCATTATCTGTTTTCTAGGGGATGCAGAAGGTGTGGAAACCGGTGGCCGCGCCTACTTCCTCCGGGTCGCATGCTCCTGAAGCCACACGATGTCGCGGTTGTTGGGTGAGGGGATAATGCCTGGGATGCTAAGCTCACCCTTCTTGACGGGAACCTTTGTCCTCGGGTCCACCCAGCGTTTTAGTTCGGAATGGCCGTCGGCGAAGGAGTAGCTCGTCGCTCCGCCGTGGTAGAACGGCACCAGATCGCCATTGAATTGGGTCTGTTGTGGCTTGTCCGGATAGCCGGTCATGTCGAAGTAAAGATTGGCTGTGCCGTTCTGGTCCTCGCGCTGATCGCTGAAGACGATGATCTGGGTTGGACCCGGATCGGCCATGTCGTTCAGGCTGAGGTAGAGTCGCCACTCGCGGTCCGAGAGGCCCGGACCGACATTGAAGCGGCCATCGAAGCCGCCCATCCACGCGTTCATGGCGATGCTCCGAATGCGGCGGACGCGCTGGCCTTTGAACGGGCCGCTGGTCGGTATCACCGACGATTGCTCGGCCGGGCAGCGGAAGATGCCGTGGGCGTTTCCCGCGTAGGGCCACAACGGGCTTTTCTCGAGGTCTTGTTTGACCTCCCAGTTCGAACGATTGCCACCGTCGAAGTCCTGCATGCCGCCGAACCAGGCTGCCGGATTTCCCGATGCGCCGGCCGAAAACGGTATTCGGTCGCGCTGGTCACCGGCGTACATCGTCCACGCGAGCGTGAGCTGCCGGTGGTTGCTCATGCACTGAATGCCCTGGGCCTTGGCCTTCGCCTTGCCCAACGCCGGCAACAGCATCCCGGCCAGGATGGCGATGATGGCGATGACGACGAGTAGCTCAATCAACGTAAATCCGTCCGAGCGTGGTGAACCAGTGGGCGTACGCCGACGGACCAGCGGGGACGGGCGGTGGAGCCGTTGAGGAGTCCGTGATTCCAAACAGGATTTCGCCTTCATTACCCATCAACCGCGAGCTGCCGGCGGGTTCTTGCAGAAAACTTTTGAACCCGCGCCGGAGGCTCGTAGCCGCCGCCGTAAGAAGGCGGATCCCCGGACGCCAGAACCCACCCTCAGTTCCATTGGGGCCGCCAGTCGTGTGGGGGCGAAGTCCGCCTCGTTCCCTCGGCGGCTACCTCGTATAAACTTCGCTGCAAGAATTGCTCGGTCCCTTCCGGTTGATCGGTGTGTTTGAGCAACTTTCCCGATGGTTCGTGTTTGGCGGTTCCAGTGGTGGGACCGTTCATGCTACTTCCCCTCTCAGGCCAATGAACCCCGATGAACCGCTGCCCACGCGCCGGAGCCTGCTCGACCGTCTCAAGGACGTCGGCGACCACCTGAGTTGGCAGGATTTCCACCAGAACTATCGCGGTCTGCTCGTAGGCGTGGCGCGGCGCGCCGGGTTGAACGAGCACGAGGCTGAGGAGGCCGTGCAGGACACGCTCATCGCCGTCGCAAGAAAACTGCCGGAGTTTCGTTACGAGCCCGGCAAGGACTCGTTCAAGGGCTGGTTGCTCCAGATCACGCGATGGAAGGTGGCGGATCAGTTCCGCAAACGACTTCGGGCGGACGCTCCCCCGCTGCCGGAGGAGGGCGACGAACTGTCGTCAGGGGGCATGAACCAGTCCCTGGCGGGTACCACCGAGGCGTTCAGTGTGGTGTGGGATGCCGAATGGGAACAACACCGCCTCGCGCAAGCGCTCGCCCGCGTGAAACGCCAGGTGAACCCGGAACACTACGCCATCTACCACCTGAACGTTATCGAGGATCGTCCGGCGGCCGAGGTGCGGCGCACGCTCGGTGTCGGTGCCGCCGCTGTGTATCTGGCCAAGCACCGAGTGGGTGCGGCGCTGAAACGGGAGCTTCGACGCTTGCAAGAGTCAGAGCTCTAGCAGTGCGCCGTTTGATGCCGCGTGACTGGACGCAGGCGGATGCGGCGGTCGCGCGGCATTTGTGGAGATTGGCACGGCTGCGACCGATGCCTATCCTGGCTTCATGTGGTTTCTCCGTCCCCTGTTGCTGAGTGCGCTTCTCGTTCACCACGTTGTGGCGGGCGACATCCACGTCGAACGGCTCTTCGGCCCCGAGGTGCCGACAGGTGACTACAAACACCCGGCCAGTGTCACCGAGTTGGCCAACGGCGACCTGTTCGTTGCCTTCTTCAGCGGGAAAGGGGAATACAAGGACAACGCCGCGGCGGTGTTTGGATCGCGCCTGAAGCTGGGCTCGAAGCACTGGTCCAAGCCGGTGAAAATTGCCTCGAATCCCTTCTATGCACTCGGGAACGCGATTCCTTGGCAGGCTCCCGATGGTGTGGTGTGGCTTTTTTACGTCACACGCTATGGGGAAATCTGGGACAGTTCCCGCATCACGGCGAAGATCTCCCGGGACGGCGCACAAACCTGGTCCGAATCCTTTGCGCTGACCTTCGAAGCCGGAACGATGGTGCGGAACCGGCCCATCGTTTTGCCAGACGGCGACTATCTTCTGCCGGTCTATCATGAGGTTGGTGACGACCCAGAATCGGTCAGCAAGGACTGCACCTCGTTCTTCCTGCGCTACCACCCGGCGACCGGAAAATGGACCGAATCGAACCGGGTTCACTCGCGTCTCGGCAACATCCAGCCCGCACCCGCCGTGATTGATGGGAATCACCTGGTCGCCTACTGCCGACGCGGAGGCAACTATGAGGGGCAACCGGATGGATGGATGGTGCGAACCGAATCCCAGGACGGCGGCAAGACCTGGAGTGAGGGCAGGGATTCGGAATTCCCGAATCCGAATGCCGCGGTGGATTTCCTGCGTCTCCGGAGCGGGCATCACTTGCTGGTTTACAACCGTTCTTTTTCCGATCGCACGCCGCTGTCGGTCGCACTGTCGACCGACGGTGGGAGGACCTTTCCGCACCGGCGTGACCTGCTCGCCGAGCCCAAGGGCGACTACGGATATCCGACAGCGATCCAGACCCGTGATGGAAAGATCCGAATCCTCTTCACTTCAGACGGCCGTACCGTGGTGCGGCAGGCGGTGTTTTCCGAAGCGGATGTGACGACTGCGGCGCCGTGATGCTGGACCTTTGTGGACTTCAGCCGGAGACGTTGAATCCAACGAGGTGCGCGTCGTCGC
>JANXMD010000261.1 GCA_025354845.1 Verrucomicrobiota bacterium
CCCGCCCGGGCACCACCATGTTCACTGAAGCCTACATGCAGCGGGCGCTGATGGTCGCCCTGATGCTCGGGCCGCTCTGCGGGCTCATCGGAGTATTTGTCACTGCCCGGCGGATGTCGTTTTTCAGCGACACCGTGTCGCACGCCGCACTGGCCGGCATCGCGGTCGGATTCTGGATGGGGTTTCAGGATCCCACCATTCCCATGACCCTCGTCAGCTTGGCGGTGGCCGTGCTCATGCTTTGGCTCCGCGAGAAGACCGACCTGCTCAACGACACCATCATGGCCTTGCTGCTCAGCGGTTCGGTGGCCTTTGGCATCGTCGTGATGAGCCTGCTCAAGGGCTACCGCGGCGAGCTCGATCGCTATCTGTTCGGCGACATCCTGAGCGTCGGCCCCCTGGATGTCGGTATCGCGGCCGCAGTCACGCTGATCGCCGGAGCCTGGGTAATCTGGAACTTGAACGCGCTCGCACTGATCACCGCGCACGAGGATCTCGCCCACGTTTCCGGCATCCCGGTGCGGATCCTGAACTACGCCTTTGTGCTGCTGCTCACCATTGTGGTGGCACTGAGCATCCGGTTGCTCGGCATCATCCTGGTGACCTCGCTTCTGGTGATCCCACCCGCCACGGCGCGGAACCTGGCGCGCAATCTTCGCCAGCAGGTGTTGGGCTCCGTGCTGGTCGGAGCCCTCGGAGGCTTCGGAGGTGTGGCCGCCAGCTTCCTGCTCAACCTGCCCTGCGGCCCGTCCATCGTGCTCGCCTGCCTGACGCAGTTCCTGATCACGCTGATCGCCCGGACGCTGATGCGTCCACGCCGTACCGCAGCCCAGGGAACCGCATGAAGGATCCCTGCTCGCAGCACGCGCATTCGCATCGGCATCGGCTCATTCAGCCGGCACTGACCGAACTTACCGACCAGCTTCGCCGCAACGCACGCAAGATCACCGCACCGCGTCAGGCCATCCTCAACGTGCTGCGGCGGCATCAGCATCCGCTGACCAACCGGGAGATCCACGCCGCCCTGTCCGGCTTCGAGTGCGACCTGGCGACCGTCTATCGCAATCTCAACACGTTGGAGCAAATGCGCATGGTCCGCCGTTTCGATTTCGGCGACGGCACCGCGCGGTTTGAACTGCTGACCGAAGGCGACGACGGTCACCATCACCACCTCGTCTGCACCCGGTGCGGAACGGTGGAGGAGGTTGAAGACTGTTTTCCTGCCGAACTCGAGGCGGCCCTCGCACGAAAGCACGGGTTCCAGCAGGTTTCCCACAAGCTGGAGTTCTTCGGCATCTGCCCGAAATGCCAGCCCCGGCGCGACAGTGAAACGCCGGCCTGACCTGAATCAGCCCTCGGCGCGGGTTTCCACCCAGCGAGCCAGGAGCCAGAGCAGATCGCTGAGCCGGTTCAGGAAGATGACGATCTCCGCGTTGTCCAACTGACCCGCCTCGTGCAAGGCCACGACCCGACGCTCGGCTCGACGCGCCGTGGTGCGGGCCACATCCAGCGCCGCCGACAAAACCGTTCCCCCGGGCGTCGCCCATCCTTTGAACGACACGTTCTGCGATTCAACTTCGGTCACCAAGCAATCGAGTTTTTCGGTGAGCGCAGGCGTGACGCGATGGAATCCATCCTTCACGTAGCGCTCTAGATCCTCCACCCCGGTGGCCAACTCGCCCATCAGCACCACGAGGTCCTTTTGGATCGCGAGCAGGTTCTCCGACAGGAACGATTCCGTGGCCTGCGCCCGGGCCGTTCCGATTGCGGCGTTCAACTCGTCCACTGAGCCGTAGGCCTCGACGCGCGGATGGCACTTGGAAACGCGCCGATTGTACATCAGGCCGGTGGTTCCGGAATCGCCGGTGCGCGTGGCAATGCTCATGAAGGGGTGAACGTGGGGTGCTTTTTCGAACACGCAAGCGGGTTCCAGACTTCGGCAACCCCAGCTCGACCTGCCGCGCAGAGGATCGGGTTCACTCGGGCTGTCCGCGCTCCACGAGGCGCTTGTATGCCAGAATTCCATCCACCAGCGCCGTGGCGTATTTCTGACGTCCGACCTCGGAGTAGATCTTCCTCCCGTCTTCGCGGCTGTTCATGAACCCGCCTTCCACCAGAATCGCGGGCATGGCCGCTAGGGTGAGTTCCTTGAAGCGGGCATGTCGCACTCCGCGATCGGAAAACTCCATCTGGCCGAGGATGGACCGGTGCACCTCATAGGCGAGACGGAGGTTTTCCCGGTCAAAACGGTTTCCCGGCAAGTATCCCGCACCGTGCCCACCGCGGTCGTTGGTCGAACTGCTGCCCGCCGGGGTAAGGCAGTAGGTTTCCAATCCCTGCGCCTCATCGCCGCCGGGCGTCGAGTTGTAGTGCAGGCTGACGTACAAATCCGCCGCCCGCGCGCGTGCAACCGCCGGACGCTCTCCCAGATCCACAAAGACGTCGTGCTCGCGGATCATCACCACCTTCAATCCCGCACGACGCAATTGCCGTTGGAACTCCTGCGCCAACAGCAGCGTGTACTGCTTTTCCTGCCGGCTTCCGGCGAGGTTTCCCGGATCCTTCCCACCGTGGCCGGCGTTCACCGCCACCGTGAAGATCTTGCGGCCCGCGGGAAGGCGCGGCGGTTGCACCAGGGGGCCGAGCACGGATTCCTGATCCCGTTGAGAGACATAAAGACGGTCCCCAGTGCGGAGCAGCGGATAGGAAAGCCAGACCATCACGCCGTCATGCTCGATGCGCTGGGTATCCGCCTTGAAGTTGAGCCGTGCCCACCGGTTGGTCAGCCGCATCTCGCCGGAGCGGGGATTCCACTGGGCGGTGAGCCGGTTGGCCGCCGCCCATTCACTCACCGAAAGGTATGGCCTGCCATTCAGGACCACGCGTCCCGCTGCGTCGGGACGCACCGGGACGGCGACGGCAGCCTGCAGCCCCACGAGACAGGCCAGCCCAAATGCCAGGAGCAGCCTGTCAAACAGGGGAAAGACGACTCCGAGAATGCCTTGTCGCGCAGACACTCAGTGGCTCCCGTAGCAGTGCAGTTGCTTGGCGGTACGAATGAACACCTGCCCATTGGCCACCGCGACGCTGCCGCGAATCGGTCCTGCGTCAGCGATCCGTGTGCTGGAGAGAATCGTAAACTCCTCCCCCGCCGAGACGACGGAAACCGTGCCGTCTTCAGAAACGAGGTAGAGTTTCCCGTCGGCGCCGGTTGGCGATCCCCAGATCGGCCCGGACCCCGCCAGCTTCCCACTCCACGCCACCGCACCCGTCTTGGGATTCAATCGCGACAGCACCCGCTTCCCGCCATCCAGTACGAACAGCTTGCCGTCGAGCACGAGCGGCGTGCTCCAATCCGTGGGATTCTCCTGAAATCGCCACGCCACCTGAGCCTCGCCCACCTCCCCCTTGGCGCCTTCACGATACGCCACCACCGGCTGCCCCTTCGGACCGCTGGCATAGATCAATCCTTCGAAGGCCACCGGTGACGTGACGATGCGGTACCAGTCGTCGCGCTTTTCGTACAAGCGCGCGCGCCAGATCTCACCGCCGTCCGCCAAGCGATGTCCGCTCACATGATCGCCGCCGACCACCAAAAGCTGGGTTCCCGTGACGCCACGATACGGAATCGGCGTGGAATAGGCCTCGTTCGACTCCTTGGTCGAATCGGTGTAGCGGACGTGCTTCCACAGCGTTTCACCGGTCGCCGGGTCAAGCTGCAACAGGTACGACTCGCGTTTCGGATTGCCGTCAATTTGCGGATAATCGGGCGGCACTTCCGGGCGCTGCAACACCTGCACGTACAGCCGTCCTTCGAAGAGCGTGGGACTGCTGCCGTAAATCCACATCACGGCGAACTTCCCGTAGTCCTTGCCGAGGTTGCGGTGCCAGAGCTCCTTGCCCGCGAAGTCGAACGCCGCGAGATCCCCGGTACCGAACATAGCGAACACCCGCTTGCCGTCTGTGACCGGTGAGGGGGAGGCCATGTTGTTCCGACCGACGTCCTTGTCGCCCACCGCCACCGTCGCGGTCCAACGCGTCTTACCGGTGCCGCGATCCAAGGCCAGCAAGCTCAACTGACGCTGCGCGTCGGCGGTCGAAACAAACACCGTGTCGCCCGAGATGATGGGCGTCGCCCCGCTTTTCCCGGGAAGTTCCGCCGTCCAGAGGGTGTTCGACGACGAAAGCTCTGAGGGCAGCCCGTTGGCTCGGGCGGAGCCATCAAAATGAGGGCCACGCCATTGCGGCCAATCCTCACCCGTTCCCGCCATCAATCCGAGGGCCGGCACCATCCAAGCGAGGGGAAAAAGTAAGCGTTTCATGTGAGTTCGTCCCAACTATCGCCACGAGGCCTGCGGACGGAAGGGGGAATTCGTTTCCAACGGGTTTTCCCTGAGTTTCCGACTCACTCGGGCCCGGCGTGCATCCCTGGTCGTTTCCCTCATCCGTCAAAGAAGGATCACGCATCTATTTCTCCTATAGGGTGTTAACAGTATCCGGAGCGGGTCGTTCATCGGGTACGGCTCGTTTGGCGACGGCACGATTTCGCGATGAACTGTCATGAATAATGCGGG